>NZ_JBTIXF010000046.1:0-53376 GCF_055793945.1 Plantactinospora sp. A48
CCCCCTCCCAGAACATTGCGGTTTAAAGGAGGGAGAGCGTCACTTCTCCCCCGAGCACAAGGCGCAGCCTGCTCCTCCGGAGCCAGGATTTTCCATGGTCAGCCTCAGCCGGCCACCCACCGCTCGATCAGGAAGAGCGCGATCGACGACGGCGGCGGCAGCACCACCCCGAGTCCGTCAGCGCCGTCGGCCCACCCGCCGGTCAGCAACGTCGAGACCTCGGCACGGGTGAACCACCGGGCCCGGTCGATCTCGGTCTGGTCCGTCCGGATCCGGTCCTCCGGGTCGGCCACCGCGAAGAAGCCCAGCATGAGCGAGCCCGGGAACGGCCACGCCTGGCTGCCGACGTACGAGGTGCCCGAGACCGCCAGGCCGACCTCCTCGTCGACCTCGCGCAACACCGCCGCCTCGGCCGACTCACCCGGCTCGACGTAGCCGGCCAGGCAGGAGTAGCGCCGCTTGCCGTCCCGGTCGGCCCAGCCGGCGTTGTGGGCCAGCAGGCACCGGCCGTCCGGCCCGGCCACTCCGTCGTGAACCAGGACGATCATCGCGGGATCGGTCCGGGGCCACATCCGGTACCCGTCCTCCTCGGCCCGGGACCAGCCGCCCTCACCGGGCAGGGTGGGTCGACCGGTACGCGGTGAGAAGGCGTGCCGAGCATGCCAGTTGGCCAGCGCGACGGCCGTGGTGAGCAGGCCGGCGTCCCGATCGGACAGCAGGTGTCCGGCGGACCGCAGATCGACCCGCTCGGTCCCGGACACCGTCGGCAGCGGGGCGTCCAGGGCGAACACCGGGGTGCCGTCCGGGTCCACCCCGAGGAACAGCCGGTCGGCCGGCTGGTGCTCGGGCGCCGATTCGGCGTCGAGCAGCGCCAGCACGGGCCGGTCACCGTCCCGGGTGACCAGGACCCGGGCGCCGTTGACCACGTCCACCACCAGTACCCGGCCGCGCTTCCATGCCTCGGCCAACCACTCCGCGTCGGAGCGCCGATGCCCGGCGCGGTCCATCGCCGCCCGCGCCAGCGGCGGCACCACCACCGGCCCGGTCACGACGGCACCTCTTCCGTCCGGACGTCGGCCAGCGCGGACACCGGCTCGGCGATCCGCTCCGCGTCGCCGAGGATCACCGTCACGGCTCGGGCCGGGGCCAGGTACCGGGCGGCCGCCGCGGCGACCTCCTCCCGGGTCGCTCCGGCCACCCGCTCGGCGTATTCGGCCAGGTACGGCAGCCGCAGCCCGGCTCCGGCGTACGCGCTGGCCAGCCCGGCCAGACCGGCCTGGGTGGAGACGCCCAACTGAAGGGTGCCGAGCAGGTACTGCCGGGCCTGCTCCAGTTCCTCGGGCTGGGCCGGCAGCGCGGCCAGCCGACCGAGTTCGTAGCTGGTCTCCAGCAGCGCCGGCGCGGTGACCTCGGTGGCGACCTCCGCCGAGACGACCAGGGCCGACCCGGCGACCGAGTGCTCGACCATCGAGTGTGGACCGTACGTGTAGCCCTTGTCCTCGCGGATGTTCTCCACCCACCGGGACGAGAAGTAGCCCCCGAAGATCAGATTGGCCAGTTGCAGCGCGGCGTGGTCGGGATGGGTCCGCGGTACGGCCGGCAGCGCGATCCGCAGCGACGACTGCACCGAGCCGGGCCGGTCCACCACCAGGACCGGGCCGGGTTCCAGGGGCGGGGTCGGGGGCAGCTCGACCGGCTCGCCGGCCCCGGACCAGCCGCCGAGTGCCTGTTCCGCCGCGTCCAGCGCCCGCTGTGGGGCCACGTCGCCGACCAGCACCAGCACCGCGCCGGCCGGCTGCACCCGGTCGGTGTGCAGGCCGCGCAGGTCGTCCGGATCGACCACCTTGACCTCGCCGGCGTCGGGTGTCTGCACCGCGTACGGGTGACCGCCGTACATCCGCTTCAGCAGCGCCACCCGGGCCAGGTGCGCGGGCTGGCTGCCGGCCACCTGGATGTGGTCGATCAGCCGGTCCCGCTCGGTGGCCACCTCGTCGGCCGGGTAGGAGGCGCCGGACAGCACCTGGGCGAGCAGGTCGAGGATCCGGTCGAGGCCGCTGACCAGCCCGTTCCCGGAGACCATCAGCCGGTCCGGGTCGACACCGGCGGACAGGCCACCGCCGACCGTCTGCAACTCGGCGGCGATGTCCACGTTCGACAGGTCGGCCGTGCCGGACAGCAGCGTCTGGGCCAGCAGCGCGGACCGGGCCAGGTGGGCACCGCCGAACGGCACCCACAACCGCATCTCCACCAGCGGTACGGCGGGGCGGTGGACGGCGAGCACGGTGAGTCCGTTGCCGAGGGTCCGCTCGGCCTGGTCCGGCAGCGTGAGCCGACGGTTGGGACCGAGCGGGGGCAGCGTACGGGTGGTCACTTGGCACCTCCGGCGACGACGTCGATCGAGGCCCGGCGCTCGGGCCGGAGGGTGGCGGCGGCGGCCTGGACCTGCTCCGCGGTCACCTCGCCGATCCGCCGGGGCAGCTCGTTGAGCAGGCCCGGGTCGGCCCGCTGCTGTTCCAGCACGGCCATCGTCAGGGCCCGGCCGAGCACCGCGTCGGTCTCCCGGAGCAGGTGGGTGGCCATCCGTGCCTGGGTCCGCTCCAGCTCGCCCTCGGCCAACCCGTCGGCGGCCAGCCGGTCCAGTTCCTCGTCGACCGTGCGCAGGGTCTTGTCGACCGAACCGCCCGGTGGCAGGTGGGCCTGCAACAGCAGCGCCGTGGGATCGCGGACGTCGAAGGGGTCGCCCATGAAGCCCAGGTAGCCGCCCACCGAGGTGGCGAGACGGTCGCGCTGCACGAGCCGCCGGACCAGCCGGGACGCCTCACCGTCGGTCAGCACCTCGGCCAGCACGACGTACGGCAGGTAACCGGCGAAGTCGGTGACCGGGTCGGGCACCCGCCAGGCGCTCGCGACCGCCGGCAGCGGCGCCAACGGGTCGGTGTACGTCTCGCGACGCTCGCTCGTCAGGTCCGGCTCGGTGAAGTCGGGACGCTCCGGCGCGGGCCGGGCCGGCACGTCACCGAAGTGCCGCTCGACCAGTGCGGTCGCTTCCGCCACGTCGAGGTCACCGGAGATCGCCAACACGGCGTTGCCGCAGGCGTAGTAGCGGGCGAAGAAGTCCGCCGCGTCGGCCACGGTGGCGCTCTCCAGGTCCGTGAACGAGCCGTACCCGTCGTGCGCGTTGGGAAACGTGTCGAACATGACCGGTGGCAGCTTGAGCCAGGGGAACCCGCCGTACGGCCGGTTCAGCACGTTGACCCGGATCTCCTCCTTGACCACGTCGACCTGGTTGCGGAGGTTCTCCTCGGTCAGCCGGGGACCGCGCATCCGGTCCGCCTCCAGGAACAGCGCACGTTCCAGGGCGTTCGACGGCAGCGTCTCGAAGTAGTCGGTGTAGTCCAGGTGGGTGGAGCCGTTGAACGTGCCGCCCGCGCCCTGGATGTGCCGAAAGTGGGCCAGCTTCTCCAGGTTCTCCGAACCCTGGAACATCAGGTGTTCGAAGAGGTGCGCGAAGCCGGTCCTCCCCTCGGGTTCGGACCGGATGCCCACGTCGTAGACAACCGCCACCCCTACCACCGGTGCGCTCCGGTCGGGGGTGAGCACCACCCGGAGGCCGTTGTCGAGGGTGAACCGTTCCACCGGATATGTCGTGGCTGGAATCGCCGATCTCCGCGCCGTCACGGTCCGACCCTAGCGTGTCGCGGCGCGAGGCGGGACCGGTGGTGACCCGGCACGCCCAGCCACCCGGACGCCCCGCCGCGGGCCACCGGACGCCCGGCGGCGCCTCGGACGAACGGGCGGATCAGCCCCGGCGGCGACCCGGGTGGTTGACGAATCCCCCGAGTTGAATCACTATCCCTATCAAGTTAGTCGACATTTAGATGGGACGGCGATGACACGTCTTCCGTACCGCCGGTGGGCAACGCTGGCGACGCTCGTGCTGACCACTGCCGCGCTGGGCGGCGTGGCCGCCTGCGGCGACGGGAACGACGCCAAGGGCGGCGGGTCCGGCCCGGTGACCCTGCGCCTGGGCTACTTCCCCAACATCACCCACGCCCCCGCCATCGTGGGCGTGGAAAAGGGGATCTTCGCCGACAAGCTCGGCAGCGACGTCAAGCTGGAGACCAAGACCTTCAACGCCGGCCCGGCGGCGGTCGAGGCGGTCTTCTCCGGGGCGTTGGACGCCACGTACGTGGGCCCCAACCCCACGATCAACGCCTTCGCGAAGTCGCACGGAGAGGCCATCCGGGTCATCTCGGGCGCCGCCTCCGGTGGGGTTGCCCTGGTGGTCAAGCCGGGTATCAACTCCCCCGCCGACCTGCGGGGCAAGAAGATCGCCACGCCGCAGCTCGGTAACACCCAGGATGTCGCGGTGCGGTACTGGCTCAAGGAGAAGGGCCTGACCACCACCAAGGAGGGCGGCGGCGACGTCAAGATCCTTCCGCAGGAGAACCCGCAGACCGTCGACACCTTCCACAGCGGCGCCATCGACGGCGCCTGGGTGCCCGAACCGTACGTCTCCCGACTGGTCAACGACGGCGGCAAGGTGCTGGTGGACGAGCGCGACCTGTGGCCGGACGGCAAGTTCGTCATCACCAACCTGATCGTCAGCACGAAGTTCCTCAAGGCCCACCCGGAAGCGGTCAAGAAGTTGCTGGAGGGCCAGGTGGCGGCGAACGAGCTGGTCAACTCCAAGCCCGACGAGGCCCAGGCGGCCATCGCCGCGCACATCGGCAAGGTGACCGGCAAGCCGCTCGACGTCAAGCTCATCAAGCAGGCCTGGCCGACCCTGTCGTTCCTGAACGACCCGATCGCCAGCTCGCTCAAGACCGGACTGGACCACGCCGTCGCGATCGGCCTCACCCAACCGGTCGACCTCAAGGGCCTGTACGACCTGGGGCCGCTCAACGAGGTGCTCGTCGCGCAGGGCAAGTCCGGGGTACCGCTGCCGTGACCGCCACCACGACGGCGCCGTCGAGCGCGACCACCGCGCTCGCGCTCGACGGCGTGACCAAGGTGTACGGCCGGGGCGAGCACGCCGTGCTGGCCCTGGACCAGCTGTCCCTGACCGTACGTCCCGGCGAGTTCGTCTGCCTGGTGGGCGCCTCCGGTTGTGGGAAGAGCACGCTGCTGAACCTGATCGCCGGGCTCGACTCGCCGAGCGCCGGCCGGATCACGGTCGCCGCCGCCGCCGACGCGGGCCGGGCCGCCACGCCGGGCCTGATGTTCCAGGAGTCGGCGCTGTTTCCGTGGCTGACCGTGGCCGCGAACGTCGACCTGCCGTTGAAGCTGCGTGGGCTGTCCCGGTCGGAACGCCGGGACAAGGTCGCCGAACTGCTCGACACCGTCCACCTCGGCGAGTTCGCCCGGCGCCGCCCGCACGAGCTGTCCGGCGGGATGCGCCAGCGGGTGGCGCTGGCCCGCACCCTGGCCCTGGACACCCCGGTGCTGCTGATGGACGAGCCGTTCGGCGCGCTCGACGCGATGACCCGGGACCTGCTGCACGACGAGCTGGAGCGGATCTGGTCGCAGCGACGGCTGACCGTCCTGTTCGTCACGCACAACGTCCGGGAGGCGGCCCGGCTCGCCGACCGGATCGTGCTGCTGTCCAGCCGACCCGGCCGGATCATCCACAGCACGGAGGTCGCCGTCCCGCGACCCCGCCGGATCGACTCGCCGGAGATCGCCGCAATCGCGGCGGACGTCACCCGGCGACTGAGGACGGAGGTCGGTCGGCATGGCCGGTGACACCCTGACCCGCGACGCCGGCGTACTCACCGGGCTGGACGCCCTGGAGATCGCCGGCCAGGACAGCGGGCCCAGCCGCGCCGGCCGGATCTGGTCGTCGTTCTGGCCGAAGCTGGCCGCCCTGGCCCTGGCCGTGGGCCTCTGGCAGGTGGTCGTCTGGACCGGCTGGAAGGACCCCTGGGTGCTCCCCGGCCCGGTCGCCGTCTTCGGTGACCTCGGGCGCTACCTGACCACCGCCGCGCTGTGGGAGGGCCTGGCCAACACGGGCCGCCGGGCCGCCATCGGGTTCGGCGTCGCGGTGGCGGTCGGGCTGCTGCTCGGGCTGGCGGTGGCCCGGGTACGGATCCTCCGCGCCGCGCTCGGCTCGATGATCACCGCGTTGCAGACGATGCCGTCGATCGCCTGGTTCCCGCTGGCGATCGTGCTGTTCCAGCTCAGCGAGCAGGCGATCTTCTTCGTCGTGGTGCTCGGTGCCGCGCCGTCGGTCGCGAACGGCGTCATCCACGGCGTCGACTACGTGCCGCCGCTGCTGGTCCGCGCCGGTCGCAACCTGGGGGCGCGGGGCATCGGTCTCTACCGGTACATCATCGCGCCGGCCGCGCTGCCGGCCATCGTGGCCGGGCTCAAGCAGGGCTGGGCGTTCGCCTGGCGCAGCCTGATGGCCGGCGAACTGCTGGTGGTGATCGCCGACAAGACCTCGATCGGCGTCCAACTCCAGTACGCCCGGGAGTTCAACGACGCCGTCCGGGTGATCGCCATCATGATCGTCATCCTGGTGCTGGGTCTGCTGGTGGACAGCGCCTTCTCCGCCGCCGACCGGGCCATCCGGCGCCGTTGGGGCGTACTCGACCAGGCCAACGGCTGACCCCGTCGGCACCCTGACCCGGCCGGCGGACTGACTCGACCGGCGGGCTGACTCGACCGGCGGGCTGACCCGATCGGCGAGCACATGTCCAGGAAGGGCCCTCTCGCTGCACCTGTCAGCAGGGGGCCCTTCCGATACGAAAAGCGATAACAGGGGGCCCTTCCTTTCCGGCGGTCAGGCTGGGCGGACCGAGGCGAGCGCGGCGTCCACCACCCAGTCGTACTGGCGGTGGGTGCCGGGGATCGAGACGTACAGGATGGCGGCCGTCGGGCGACCGACGTCGATGCAGGCCACCGCGGCCAGCTCGTCGTGGGCCCGCAGCCCCGGCGTGCTGAAGTGCAGCCGGAAGACCGTCACCCAGGCGGGCAGCCCGCCCAGGTCGGTGCGCTCGTCCCGCAGCACCTCAGCGGTGTTGGGCTGCGGGTAGTAGCCGGACCGGACATCCGCCGCCACCTGCCGCCCCACGCACTCCAGGTCGAGCGCCAGGGCGTCGTTGTCGGCCGCCGGCACCGACCCGGACAGGATCGAGGCGTGGTAGTCGCTGCTGCCGTCGTACGCGGGCTCGGTCACGAAGTGCTGACCCACCCGGTACGCCACCCGCAGCGTTCCGGCCCGCCACACCGTGCGCCACGGCTCCCAGGGCGCCGGGAACGCCGCGTAGGAGATGCCGGCCTCCCGGTCCACCGTGCGTGGCCCGGTGGGCGCCGGTGCCGGTTGAGCGGGCCCCGACGGGCGGTCCGGCACGACGACCGTGGGCCCCGGGCAGGCCCGGACCAGCGGCGGACGGTTGTCGGCGGCCGCCCGGTGGGGCAACCCTGGCAGCGGACCGGACGCGGTCCGGACAAGGATCAGGATCAGCCCGACCAGCAGGATGGTGCCGGCCGCGCCGGCGAACCACCACAGGGTACGGCGACCGGCCGCCGGTCCCGGCGGTCCCGTGCTGTCGTACCGGCCCGATGGTCCGCTGCCACCGGGTGGACCCGTGGTCCCGGCGCGGCCGCCGGGTGGACCCTGCGCTTCGACGCCGCCGGGCGGACCAGGTTGGTTACGCCGGCCCGCGCCGGTCACCGGACCGGCCGGCCAACCGGCGCCGACGGGCGCACCGCGCCGGCCCGCGCCGGTCACCGGGCCGGCGGGCCAATCCGGACCGGTCGCCGGGCCAGCCGGCCAACCGGCACCCTCCGGTGCGCCACGCCGGGCGGGATCTGGGCCTGGCGTGGCGGATTCCGCAGGGTCCGGAGCGGGTGCGGAGCCGAAGGGTGGGACGGCGGCCATCGTGACCAGTGAACACCATCGGCGAGTGGTCCGCGCCCCCTCAGCCCGCCCGTCGCGCGGACAGGCCCGGTCCGTCCGGCGAACCCGGCGAGTGCAGGTCGACCACGACGGCGTGCGGTCGCTCGTACCAGGGCATGAAGGCGGCCACGCCGGCCAGGGTCACGCCCACCAGGGCCAACAGCAACACCATGGCGATCTCCCGGCGCGCTTCCGCGCCGCGCCGCACGCCCATCGCCGCCTCCAGCGGTCCGGCCCGGCCCCCGCGCCGGACATCCCCGATGCCAGGATTCCGGAACCGGCCGCCCTGGGCAGTCGCCCATCGGACGCAACCGGCCGAATGTCGGAAGAAAACTCGCGAATGCCGACCATCGGCCCAGCGGGCACGATGGGGAACGTGATTACCGTCGAGTTGGCCGGTCGGCTGCGCGCCGCGGGCCTGGTCTGGCGGCCGGTACCCGGTGACCGGTTCGCCATCCCGGATCGCGGCCTGGACGACGAGACCTTCGTGCTGAGTCAGATGACGATCGAGGTGCATCACCTGCCCGAGGGCCCGGTGCTCGGGTTCAACGGCACCACCGAGTGGGCCCTGGACGACATCGAGCAGGACGAGGCGCTGTGGCTGCCGCGCGAGGACCAGCTACGTGAGTTGCTCGGGGGCACCTTCCAGCGCCTCGACCGGTCCGTCGACGGTTACCGGGTGCTGCTCACGCTGCCCTCGGGGCAGGTGGAGGTGTCCGCCGGAAATGTCGAGCAGGCGTACGGCGAGGCGCTGCTGCGACTGATCGAATCCAGCCACTAGCCCGGCGCGAACCGGTCCGGAAATGAATCTTGGACGTGAACCGCCCGCTGGGCGGTTCACGTCCAAGATCTACGCCAGCCTCCGCCGCGATCGTCGTGGCGGAGGGCGGGGCACTACACGAACCGGCCCGGCACCCCGATCGGGGATACCGGACCGGTCCGCAGATGTCACACCGGGCGGATGTTGGCCGCCTGCGGGCCCTTCTGGCCCTGGGTGACCTCGAACTCCACCCGCTGGTTCTCGTCCAGGCTCCGGTAGCCGGAGCTCTGGATCGCCGAGAAGTGGGCGAAGACGTCAGCGCCGCCGTCGTCCGGGGTGATGAAGCCGAAGCCCTTGTCAGCGTTGAACCACTTGACAGTGCCGATCGCCATTCCTACGTCTCCTTGACGCCAACCACCGGCCCGATGTGGGCCGGCGAGCCCGTCCGCGGCCGATGCACGCGGACCGTCGTCGCGTTGGTAACCCGCCCGGAAACGCCGGACACAACAAATGGCGCCTGGGCCACGATCGCACCAGGCGCACACAGAGTCTGCGGAAACCGGCACCGGGCCTTGAAGGGAATCAACAAAAGCTCGTACCGACCTCTGGGAACCAAAACTGCAACGCCTCCGACCATAGCATGTCGCACCGGCCACCGCGCCGTGTCGATCATCACCGGGATCCGAGCGCCGGCAGGCCGGCGACCAGCCGGGCCAGCCCCTCCGCGTCCAGCAGATCGGCCGGGCGGACGGTCACCCCGTCCCGCACGTAGTGGAAGGCGGCCCGGACCTCATCCACCGCCACGCCGGCCAGTTCGGCCCAGGCCAGCCGGTACGCGGCCAGCTGCACCGCCGCGGCCCGGGCGGCCGCCCCGGTGGGTTGCCGGCCGGTCTTCCAGTCGACCACCTCGAACCGGCCACCGGGCGCGGAGAAGACCGCGTCCATCCGGCCGCGCACCACCACCCCGGCGACCACCGTCGCGAACGGCACCTCCACCTCGATCGGGGTCCGGTCCGCCCACTCACTGGCCAGGAACCGCTCCTGCAACACCAGCAGCTCGTCGTCGGGCGCCGCGTCCTCGTCCGCCGAGCCAGGCAGCTCGTCGATGTCCAGCAGCCGCACCGCGCCGAAGCGCTGTTCCAGCCAGCCGTGGAACGCCGTGCCCCGGCGGGCGTACGGATCGGGGCGCGCGGGCAGCGGCCGGCGCAGCGTCCGGGCCAGTTCCTGCGGGTCGCGGTGCAGGGTCACCAGCTGGGACACGGTGAGATGTTCGGGCAGCGGTACGTCCACCGGGCCCGCCCGGGTGGCCAGCCGGGCCCGTTCGGCCAGCAGCAGGTCCGCCTCCCGTCGCCAGCGCTCGGCGTCGGCGGCCACGGGGTCGGCCGGTACCGGGTCCGGCACCACGTCGGGCATCCCCGGCCCGGGATCCGCCGGTTCGGCGGAACCGGCGGTGAGGAACTGCCGGACCAGCGCGGCCCCCTCGGCCACCACCGGGCGCCGTACGCCCAGTGGGTCCGCCGGCCAGTCCGCCCGGGGCACGATCTGGGTCGTCGGATTGGCCGCCTCCGGCGATGGCTCAGGCGCCCACTCGTCGACAGTTCCGCCGCCGGCGAGGCAGAGGTCCCGGATCTCGGTGAGGAATCTGGACGGCCCGCGCGGTCGCTTGGTGCCGTCCCCCCACCAGTGCCCGGAGCAGAGCAGCAACCGGCGCGGCCGGGTGACGGCCACGTACCCGAGGCGACGTTCCTCCCGCTCGTCATGCGCCCGCCACTGCTCGGTGAACCGGCTCAACGCGCCGGCCACCCCTTTCTGATCATCGGCGTCGGCCAGCGCGAACTCGGGCAGCCCGGCCGCGTCGCCGCGCAGCGGGAAGGGCAGCACACCCAGCCCGTACAGGTAGTGGTCGGAGCCGCGGACCACACCCGGCCACACCCCGCGGCTGAGGCCGGCCACGGCGACCACGTCCCACTCCAGGCCCTTCGCGGCGTGCGCGGTGAGCACCTGAACGGCGCCCTCCACCACCTCCACCTCGCCGGGCGCCAGGCCCCGCTCCTCGTCCTGCGCGGCGGACAGGAAAGCCAGGAACGCCGACAGCGGCGCCCCGGCCGAGTCCCGGGTGAACCGCGCGGCCACGTCGCCCAGCGCGTCCAGATGACCCCGGGCCAGGCCCGCGTCGCCGCCCGAACCACCCAGGCCGGCCCGGACCGCCACCTCGACATCCAGCCCCGTGGTGCGCTCGATGTCCGCGATCAGGTCCGGCAGCGACTGGTCCAGCCGGTGCCGTAACAGCGCCAGCTCCCGCCCGTACGCACGCAGTCGCGCGTAACCCTCGGCCGAGTAGAGCTGCGCCGGCCCGAGGTCGGCCAGCGCCTCCACCAGCGTCGCCTCGTCCAGGCTGTCGGTGACGATCTCCGGATCCACGGCGCCGGCCTCGTCCTCGGCGGGAGAATCAGGCCGGTGCTCACCTCCGCCAGACCCCGGCTCCGGCTGCGCCCCGGCGGGATTACGGGGCCGGTGCTCACCTCCGCCAAACCCCGGCTCCGGCTGCGCCCCGGCGGGATTACGGGGCCGGTGCTCACCTCCGCCAAACCCCGGCTCCGGCTGCGCCCCGGCGGTTAGGCGGGGGAGTTCCCGGCGGGCGGTGGCGATCGCCCGGGCCCTGCGGTGCAGTGCCACCAGATCACGTGGGCCGATCCGCCAGCGGGCGCCGGTGAGTAGTCGCAGCAACGCCGCGCCGTCCGTCGGGTCGGCCAGCACCCGAAGCGTGCAGACCACGTCCCGTACCTCGGGGGTGTCCAGCAGGCCGCCCAGACCCATCACCTCGACGGGCAACCCGCGCGAGCGCAGCGCGGCCTCGATGGCGGGGATCTGGCTGCGCAGCCGGACCAGCACGGCCGTGGTGGGTCGCCGGTCCACCGGGATCTGCTCGGGTGGCGCGGTGCTGCGCGCCGCACCGCGCCAGGCCGCCAGCACGCTGTCGGCGATCCACGCGGCCTCGTCGGCGTACGTGGTCAGCAGCGCGCAGCCGACGGTGCTGGCCGGGGCGCCCCGGGCGGTCCGACCGGGGATCGGCTCCGCCACGCTGTACGCGGCGGCCAGCTCGGCGACCTCGGCACCCGCGCTACGCAGCGGCGCGGACATGGCGTTGGCCACCCGGAGGATCTCGGGTCGGTTCCGCCAGCTCGTGCTGAGGGTCAACACCCGGGCCGGGCGCCCGCCGGCGCGGGCGAACTCGGTCGGGAACCGGTCCAGGGTGCCGGCGCTGGCCCCCCGCCAGCCGTAGATGGACTGGCACGGGTCGCCCACCGCGGTCACCGGATGCCCGCCGCCGAACAGTGATCGCAGCAGCACCACCTGGGCGTGGCTGGTGTCCTGGTACTCGTCCAGCAGCACCACCCGGTAGCGCTCCCGCTCGATCGCGCCGACCTCCGGATGGTCCCGGGCCACCCGGGCGGCCCGGAACAGCTGGTCGCCGAAGTCCATCGCCTCGAAAGTGTCCTTGCGCTGCTGGAAGGCTCGGACCAGGGGCAGCAGCTTGAGCCGGATCTGCTGCACCGTGAGGGCCTTGCGGACGTCCGCGTACACCCGGCCGGGCCGGGACTGCACGTCGGCGAAGAACCGGCCGGTCCAGGCCGCCAGGTCTCCCGGCTCGATCAGGTGCTCGGCCAGTTCGGACGCGAGGGCCAGCACCGCGTCGGTGATCGTCGCCGGCGCCCGGTCCACGCCCGTCATGTCACCGTCGTAGGTGCGTACCAGCCAGTCCACCACCTGCCAGCGGGCCGCCTCGGTGAGCAGCCGGGCGGCCGGTTCGTACCCGGCCCGCAAGCCGTGCTCGGTGACCACCCGGGCGGCGTACGAGTGGTAGGTGGCCACCGTCGGCTCACCGCTGAGCAGGTCGCCGTGCTGGTCCCGCGGGTCCCGGCCGAGCCGCCGGACGAGTTGGCCGAGCCGGGTACGCACCCGGTGACCCAGCTCGCCGGCGGCCTTGCGGGTGAACGTGAGCCCGAGGATCTGCTCGGGCCGGGCGTACCCGTTGGCGACCAGCCAGACCACCCGCGCGGCCATCGTCTCGGTCTTGCCCGAGCCGGCGCCGGCCACCACCAGCATCGGTTCCACCGGGGCGGCGACGATGGCCGCCTGTTCCAGGGTCGGTGCCGGCAGCCGGAGCAGCCGGGCCAGCTCGATCGGCGTGTACCGGGGGCCGGCATCGGCCGTTCGCTGGGACGGCGTACCGGCGAAGAGGGAGGGCTGGGTCACCGGCTCACCCCTGCGGGTCCGACGGCGACCCGGCGGTCCCGGACGGCTCGGCGGGTGGCTCGACCACCTGGCGGCCCTGGCCGGAGATCGGGCAGGCGTCCCGCACCGGGCAGACCCGGCATCGCGAGTTCGCGACGGCCGCGAAGGTCGACGCGGCCATCGTCTCGGCGGTGCGCCGCACCATCGCCCGCGCCCAACCCGGCTCGCCCTCGGTGGGCTGGTTCTGTTCCCTGGCCTCCTTGGCGGTCGTGCCGAGCTGTAGCAGGGCCGCTCCGCCCGAGCTGTCGCCGTACTCGGCGAACGCCCCCGCCTCGACCGCGGCCTGGTAACCGGCGAGCTGCGGATGGTCGGTCAGCTCGGCGGCGGCGACCGCGGTGGTACGACCGGTCTTGAGGTCCACCACGACGAGCCGGCCCTGGTCGTCCACCTCCAGCCGGTCGACCCGACCGGTCAGCTCGATCGGCCGGACCGGGTCGTCCAGCCGGACCGCGAACTCCTGCTCGATGGCCAGCAGCCGGCGCGGGTTGTCGGCCAGCCAACGCAGCAGCTTGTCCACCATCTCCTCGGCCCGGGCGCGCTCCGGCCCCACCATCCACCGCGCCGCCAGCTCGATGGCGTCGAACCGGGCCGCCACGTAGTCGATGAGCCGTTCCCGGTCCACCGTCGCGTCCTCGGCCAGCATCGCCGCGGCGTGTACCAGGTTGCCGATCCCCTGCGCCGGGCTGGCCGGCGCCCGACCGCCGTGCCGCTCCAGCAACCAGCGCAGGCTGCACCGCTGCGCGCTCTCCATCGCCGAAGGGCTGACCCGGACCGGCTCGCCCTCGTCGACCAGCGGCCGATCGTCGGAGAGGGCGCGCAGCCCCCACCACTCGTCCGGGTGCGCGCCCGGCACACCGGCCGCGGCCAGCCGGGCCAACTCGGCGGCGGCGGCCCGGCGGCGTTCGAGCGCGGCGGCCGGATCGGTGACCGCGGTACGCAGCTCCGCCACCAGCGCCGCCAGGGTGAGAGCCCGCGGCAGGCGGCCCGCCGGCAGCTCGGCCCCGCCCGCCGGCCCGGTCGACCCGGGTGGCACCGCCGGACTCCGGTCGGGCCCACCGGTCTGCTCCGGTACGCCGTCCCGGCCGGCACCGCCGTTCGACCCCGGCGCACCGTCGGGGCCGGGACCCCCGGCCGGACCAGGGCCACCGCCGGTCGGCCCCGGAGCGCCGTCGGGGCCGGGACCACCGGCCGGGCCGGCCGCATCGCCGGGCTCGGTGCCGGGCTCATCGTCGGGCTCATCGCCGGGTTCGGCGCCGCCCAGCTCGTAGAGGAACCGGCTGGGCTGCTCCTCGTGGTCGGTCCCGCCCACCGACGCCGACGACACGGCGCTGACCAGCAGCCGGCGCCGGGCGCGGCTCACCGCCACGTGGAACAGCCGACGCTCCTCGTCCAACAGTGCCGAGGTCTGCCCCACCAGGGTCGCCGTGGTCCCCGCGCCCTGCGCCCGACCCGCGAGCAGATCGACCAGGCGTTCCGAACCGAGCAGGCTGCCCCGCAGCCGCAGGTCCGGCCAGATGCCCTCCTGGACGCCGACCACGGCCACCACGTCCCACTCCAGGCCCTTGGCCGCGTGCGCGGTGAGCAGGCGTACCGCCTCGCCCCGGTCCGCCGTCGGCGCGAGCGTGTCGGCCGGCAGGTCCTGGCCGAGCACGTGGTCCAGGAAGACCTCGGTACGCGCGCCCGGCAGCCGGTCGACGAACCGCGCGGCGGCGTCGAAGAGCACCATCACCGCGTCCAGGTCCCGGTCGGCGGCCTCAGCCCGCCACCGGACCCCGGCCTCGACGTCACCGGCCGCGGCCCGCCCCCGCAGGGTGGCGGAAAACCAGCGATCGGCCAGCCCGCTGCCCTGCCACACCGCCCAGAGCACATCCTCGGCCGTGGCACCCGGACGGCCGGCCGTCGCGCGGGCCGTCTCGATCAGCCCGGCCACGGCCTTCGCGGGCGCCGCCCAGCGCCGGTCCACGGCGGCCAGCTCGGCCGGATCCCGCAGCGCGGCCACCAGCAGATCCCCCGAAGGCCGCCGATCGCCGGCCGCCAGCGCGAGCGCCCGCAGCCCCTGCCGCAGCCGCCGCTCGGCCAGCGGGTCGGCACCGCCCAACGGGGAGTGCAGCAGGGTGACCGCGGCCTCCTCGTCGAGCCGGTCCGGCTCCAGCGCGCAGCGCAGCAACAGCAGCAGCGGCGCCACCGCCGGTTGCAGATGCACCGGGAGGTCCTCGCCGTGTACCACCGTCGGGATGCCGGCGGTGTGCAACGCGCGCTGCACCGAGGGCAGTTGCAGGGTGGTGGACCGGACCAGCACCGCCATCCGGGACCACGGCACCCCGTCGACCAGGTGTGCCCGGCGCAGCGCGTGGGCCAGATAGGCCGACTCGCTGGTCGCCGAGCGGAACGTGCGGACCTGCACCTCGCCCGGCTCGGCGGCGGGCACCGCCCGCAGGTCACGGTGCGCCACCGGGCCGCGCAACCGGCGGCTCACCCGGTGCAACCCGGCCAGCAGCACCGGACCGGCCCGATAGGAGGTGCCCAGCAGCACGGTCCCGGCCACCGCACCCGACGAGGTGCGGAACCGGTGCGGAAAGGTGGGCACCCCGCTCGGGTCGGCGCCCCGGAAGGCGTACGTCGAGGAGTCCGGATCGGCGAACACGACGAGGTTCTTGCCGCCACCGGCCACCAGCGCCAGCAGGTCCCGCTGCGCCGGGTCGGTGTCGGCGAACTCGTCCACGTACACGTGACTGAGCCGGTGACGCTCGGCGGCCAGCAGCTCCGGCTCGTCGGCGAACAACCCCGCCGCCGCCCGGACCAGCTCGGCCGGGTCGTACGCGACCGAACCCCGGGTCGTGGCGTCCCGCAGCGCCAACACCGAGACGTACTCCCGGAGGAAGCGGGCCGCCGCGGGCCAGTCCGCCCGGTCCACCGCCCGACCGATCCGGGCCAGCTCGTCGGGGCCGATCCCCCGCTCCGCGGCCCGCATCAGCAGGTCCCGCAACTGCTCGGCGAAGGCCCGGGTACGCAGCGCCGGACGCAGCCCGGCGGGCCAGCCCACCGGATCCGCGTCGTCGTCGCCGACCGAGTCCAGCAGCTCCCGGATCACCAGATCCTGCTCGGGTCCGGTGAGCAGCCGGGGGGACGGCTCGCCGCGTTCGGCCGCGGCCCGGCGCAGCAGGCCGAAGGCGTACCCGGGGAACGTCCGCACCATCGGCTCGGCGACCACCCGCCGGCCGGCGCCGGCGATCCGGCGCTCGACCCGCTGCCGCAGGTCCACCGCCATCCGCCGGCCGAAGGTCAGCACCAGGATCCGGCCCGGGTCGACCCCCTCGGCCACCCGGGCCGCGACGGACTCGACGAGCACACTCGTCTTACCGGTGCCCGGCCCACCGACCACCAGCAGCGGACCGTCGGTGTGCGCCACGACGCCGGCGTGTGCGGGGTCGTCGAACCGCACCGGCGCGGCGTCGGCCCGCCGGCGGACCAGCCGGTACGCCTGCACGCCGACAATCAGATCACGCCGGTACGACGCCCGCCCGCACCGAGGCCCCCCGTCGAAAGGAAGGGCCCCCTGTTATCGCTTTTCGTATAGGAAGGGCCCCCGCTCAACTCGGCACGCCGGGCTGGCCGAGCCGTTCCTCGATCGCGTCCAGCGCGGCCGGAACCGAGTCGGCGACCACCAGCCGGTCGGCCGCGTCCCTGGAGACGAAACGGGTGCCGGCCAGCCCGGCCAGCCAGTCGACCAGGCCGGTGTAGAAGCCGTCGATGTCGAGCAGCACGACCGGCTTGCGGTGCAGTCCCAGGGTCGCGGTGGTCCACACCTCGAACAGTTCGTCGAGGGTGCCCAGACCGCCGGGCAGGGTCAGGAAGGCGTCCGACTTCTCGATCATGACATTCTTCCGCGCGAGCATGTCCACGGTGACCACCAGCTCATCGGCGTGTACGTCGGCGACCTCGCGATCCACCAGCAGCTGAGGGATCACCCCGAGGGTGTGGCCACCGCCGGCCCGTACGCCGTCGGCCACCGCTCCCATCATGCCGACGCAGCCACCGCCGGAGACCAGCGTGTGCCCCCGCCGGACCAGCTCCCGGCCGGTCTCGGTGGCAAGGTCCAGCCAGGACTGCTCAAGGGTCCGGGACGAGGCGCAGAAGACGCAGATGGCGGCCATCGGATCACGGCTCCTTCCGGTGGGCGGTCGGCCGGTGACCGGCCGCCGCGCGCTGATCGGCCCCGGTGCGGGCGACCGCCTCGTTCTCCCGGGCCCGCTGCTCGGCGGCGAGCGCCGCGTCCGCGTCAACGATATGCGCCACGGCCGCCGAGACACTGTCGGTGACACACAGCAGCTCGAGGTCGGCCGGTCCGATCATGCCGTTCGCGGCCATCGTGTCGCGGAGCCAGTCGAGCAGACCCCCCCAGTACGCCTCGCCCATCAGCACCACCGGGAACCGGGTGACCTTGCCGGTCTGCACCAGGGTCAACGCTTCGAACAGTTCGTCCATCGTGCCGAACCCGCCCGGCAGCACGACGAACGCCTGGGCGTACTTCACGAACATCGTCTTGCGGGCGAAGAAGTACCGGAAGTCGATGGCCAGGTCGACCCAGTCGTTGAGGCCCTGTTCGAACGGCAGCTCGATGCCGAGCCCGACGGACAGCCCACCGGCCTCGCTGACTCCCCGGTTGGCCGCCTCCATCACCCCCGGGCCGCCGCCGGTGATGACGGCGTATCCGGCCCGGGCCAACTCCCCGCCCAGTTCCTCGGCGAGGCGGCACTCGTGGCTGCCCGGCTTGCTGCGGGCCGATCCGAACACGCTGACCGCCTGGGGCAGGTCGGCCAGCGTGTCGAAGCCCTCGACGAACTCGGAGAGGATTCGCAGGGCCCGCCAGGCGTCCCTGGTCTGCCAGTCGGCCCGCGACCGGGAGTCGAGCAACCGTTGGTCCGCCGTACTCGCCGGGATCGCGTTCCGCCGTAGCGTGACGGCACCCCGATGCCGTTCCTCGGTCGGCTCCCGGGCACCGTCCTCACCGTGTGTCATGCGATAAACCGTAGTGCCGGTGTCCGGCGCCCGCCGGGTGCCCGGCGTTGCGGCTCATCCCGCGTCCTCGGAACCCCGCTGCGGAACCCCGTCGACACCCGCCTCGGCGCGTCACCGGAACCCCTGTTCCCGGCGCCACCCGAAGCCCGACCCCGGTGCCGCCGGCGACCCGTCCGACGCACTCGCGGTGATCGAACGAGTACCGAACGCATTGGTTGATATGCGCGTTATGGAGCGGAATAAGGTGATGTGCCCGCCAAGCTTGGCGGAAAGTTCGGCCTTCTGTGAACTTCCCGACGGAAACATCCGGCTCCGACTCAACCAATTATGTCGCAGGAACGTCATAGCCTGCGGATACTGGTTTGCACGGCGGTCCGACACCGGGGGGGTTCGGACGCCGCGCGGGGGGAGGGAACAACCGTGATGACGAACCGGGAGAAGCTTCGCTACCGCCGGGAGATGCACCAGCGGATCCGGGCGGTCGTGGCGGAACGCCGGTTGGCCCGGTACGACGGTGGCACGCTCGACGACGGCGGCGATCCGACGGCCGGGGCCGGCCTGGACCAGCGGGCCAACCGTGACGAGGAATCGCTGATCGGCGGCTGACACCGCCGGTCCGCCACCATTCGGCCGTACGGCCCGCCCGGGATCACCCCGAGCGGGCCGGCACTTTCAGCGGCCCAACCAGCGGTGCAGGGTGGCGGCGCCGTCCCGCAGCTTGGTGATCTCGACGTGCTCATCCGGGTGGTGGGCGAGGTTCGGGTCACCGGGTCCGAAGTTCAGCGCCGGGATGCCCATCGCGGCGAAGCGGGCCACGTCGGTCCAACCCAGTTTGCCCACCGGGGCTTCACCGACGGCGGCCAGGAACTCCAGCGCCGGCTCGGCGGTCAGCCCGGGCAGCGCGCCGGGTGCCACGTCGGTCACCACCAGCTCGAAGCCGTCGAACACCTCCCGGATGTGCGCCTCGGCCTGCTCCGGGGACCGGTCCGGGGCGAAGCGGAAGTTCACCTCGATCTCGCAGCGGTCCGGCACGACGTTCCCGGCGACACCGCCGGTGATCCGTACGGCGTTCATCCCCTCCCGGTAGGTGCAGCCGTCGATGGCCACCGTGCGAGGCTGGTACGCGGTCAGCCGGTTCAGCACCTCGGCGGCGGCGTGGATGGCGTTCACGCCGTGCCAGGACCGGGCCGAGTGCGCCCGCCGGCCGGTCGTGCTCACGATGGTCCGCATGGTGCCCTGACAGCCCGCCTCGACCACGCCGTACGTGGGTTCCAGCAGCACCGCGAAGTCGGCGGTCAGCCAGTCGGGGTGCGCCTGCGAGACGAGGTACAGCCCGTTGTACCGGGACTCGATCTCCTCCGCCTCGTAGAAGAAGTACGTGATGTCGTAGCGCGGGTCGGCCAGGGTGACCGCCAGGTGCAGCGCGTAGGCCACTCCCGACTTCATGTCGGAGGTGCCGCAGCCGTACATCAGGTCGTCGCGCAGGGTCGACGGAAAGTTGTTGTTGATCGGCACGGTGTCCAGGTGCCCGGCGAGCACCACGCGCTGGTCGCGGCCCAGATCGGTCCGCGCCATCACGGTGTTGCCCAGGCGCTCCACGCTCAGGTGCGGTACGAGGCGAAGGACCTCCTCGACGTGGTCGGCGAGCTCCTTCTCGTTGAGGGAGACGGACTCGATGTCGACGAGGGCACGGGTCAGCGCGACCGGGTCGGCCAGGACCTCAGGGGTCAGCGGGTTCACCATGTCCGGCACGGTACCGTCATGACGGGTCCGGCGAGTGGTCCACCCGGTCGCGGGTACCCGCCCGCACCGGCGCGGGCAACGGCCCAGGGGCAGGACGACCCGGGGTGAGACGCCCGAGGGCGCCGCGGCCCGAGAGTGACGCGGCCCGAGGGCACCGACTAGGAGAGGGCAACCGCCGTGACTTCTGCGCAGCCGGCCTGGGGCATCGGCCTGGCCACCGTGGCACCGGGCGACCAGGTGCTGGACACCTGGTACCCGACCGGCAAGCTCGGTCTCGGCCCGCTGCCCCTGGTGTCCGGGGAGGACTCCGGGGACGCGCTCGACCTGCCGCCGTCGGCGGTCGGCGACCGGGCCCTGCCCGGACTGCGTACGGTCGAGGTGGTGACCGAGATCGGTTCGCTGGCCGACCCGATCAAGGACACGGCCGACGCGTACCTGCGACTGCACCTGCTCTCCCACCGCCTGGTGCGGCCGAACGAGCTCAACCTCGACGGCATCTTCGGGGCGCTGCCGAACGTGGCCTGGACCTCCGCCGGGCCGTGCCCGCCGGACCGGGTCGACGAGCTGCGGGTGATCGAGCGCGCGGCCGGTCGCCACCTCGCGGTGTACGGGGTGGACAAGTTTCCCCGGATGACCGACTACGTGGTGCCGGGCGGGGTACGGATCGCCGACGCGGACCGGGTCCGGCTGGGCGCCCACCTGGCCCCCGGTACGACGGTGATGCACGAGGGCTTCTGCAACTTCAACGCCGGCACGCTCGGGACGTCCATGGTCGAGGGCAGGATCGTCCAGGGCGTGGTGGTCGGGGACGGCTCGGACGTCGGCGCCGGCGCGTCGATCATGGGCACCCTGTCCGGGGGTGGCACCGAGAAGGTCCGGATCGGCGAGCGCAGCCTGGTGGGCGCGAACGCCGGCATCGGCATCTCGCTCGGCGACGACTGCGTGGTCGAGGCGGGTTGTTACGTCACGGCCGGCTCGAAGATCACCCTGCCCGACGGGCGGGTGGTCAAGGCGCGTGAGCTGTCCGGCGTCAACGGGCTGCTGTTCTGGCGCAACTCGGTCACCGGCACGCTGGAGGCGAAGCCGCGCACGGGTCGGGGCATCGAACTGAACTCGGCGCTGCACGCCAACGACTGACGCGCGAGGCGTCCGGCGCCTGGGCCGACCCAGCCGAACCGCCCGAATCACCAGCACGGACTCCCCCTTTCGGGTGCCCATATCCCAACCGAACGGACGATCCGCTCGAACTCCTGTACGCGCACTCTGAGTAATGAAGCGATTACTCTCCGGGGGGATGAGGTGCGCGGGCGAATCCTCGAACTGCGCGTCCACGGAGTGTCCAACACTCCGCCGGCGGAAATCCTCGGCGTCAACGACGCCGAGGACACCGACTGCCCCCAGCCGCCGCGGCTGGTGGCCGGGGACGCGACGACCGGTTTCTACCGCCCGGCCCGTCCCGATCCGCACGAGGCGGTCGACGTCGAGGCGTACAGCTGGGGCCAGCTCACCTCCGGGGCCCGCACCGCCAAGGACGTCGAGCGCGGCCTGTGGACCCTGCTGCTGCCGTTCACCCTCGCCAACGTCGCCCTGCACGCCCGGCCCGAGGTGCCGGCCGATCCGCTGGAGGAACGCTGGAACAGCCGCAGCGGCATCGACGCCTGGCTCATCCGGCTGTTCTGCCTCAGCCTCACCGCCACCCTGGTGCTCGCCGCGACCGGGGTCGGCGTGGACCTGATCGGTTGGCAGTGCGTCGACGCGCGCTGCCTCGGCCAACTGCCGGGCTCCTGGGAGTTCCTCGCCAACGGCTGGTGGAGCCATTCGGCCCGACCCCTGGCGGTGGGCCTGCTGCTGCCGTACGCGCTGCTCATGCTCGTCGGGTTGCTCACCTGGCGGACCTACCAGTACGAGGCGGACCTGCCCGCCGGGTCGGCGGGACCGATCGACGACGAGCCGCCGGACAACCCGCTGCGACACCCGACGTTCTGGTGCGGCGAGGGCCAGGTCCGCCGGCTCGCCGCGCTGCACCTGGTCACCGGCGTGGCCGTGGCCACCGTCGTACCGCTTGCAGCCGTGCTCTCGGTCGGCCCGCCGACCGGCGTCCGCGCGGCGCTGGCCTGGGCGGCGGCGGTCGCGCTGGTGGGCACCGTGACGCTGGCCGCCGGGGCGCTCGGGCATCCGCACGTCGCCCGCCGCGCCGGTCAGGCCCCGCTCGGTTGGTACGCCACCGGCCTGATCTGCCTGACCCTGGCCGGCGTGGTGGGCGCCATCGTCGTGCTGCTGCTGCCGGACGGACCGGCCGGGCCGCTCAGCCAGTTCCGGACCTCGACCGACTGCCTCGCCGTTCCCCGCCCGGCCGGCTGCGGGCCGGACCGTTCCCTGCCCGGCTTCGACGGGCTGCTCTGCGGCCTGGCCAGCGCCCAGGTGCTGCTGCTGATCGCCATCGGCGGGGTGTCCCGGACCGGGCGGCGCGCCCTCGCCGGGCCGCTCACCGGTGCGGCCGCCCTGCTCGGCGCCATCGGCTGGTTCACCGGCCGGCTGCCGGGCGTACCACCGGCACCCGGCTGGCTGCCCGCGTGGGTGGCGCTGGTCGGGATCTTCGCCGGAACCGCCGCCGGGACGCTGCTGCTCCCCCGCCGACCCCCGGCACCGCCGGGCGCCGGGCGGTACGACCGGATGGCCTGGGGTGGCTGCGCGCCGGCCGTGCTGGCCGGCCTCGGCTGGTTGCTCGGTTCCTCGTACAGCGCCGGCGCGTTGTACTGGACCACCGCCCGGCTCAACCGGGGTGGCTCGGTGGCCCAGGTCCTCATCCCGGTCCCGGTGGCCTGGGCCGGTCCGGCGTTCCTGATCGCCGTGCTGGCGCTGCTCGGCACCATGTTCCGGATGTGGGTGGAGTTCCTGCTGCTCCGCCGGCGCATCCTCGTCGATCTGGTGACCACCGGACCCCCGCTGTCGGCCCACGAGCGGCGACGGGTCCGGGACGTCGCGGCGTTCCGCGCCCTGCACCGGCTGGTCGGCGACCGCGCGCTGCGGCTCGTCGGCCAGTTCACCGCGCTGGCCGGGATCCTCGCCGCGCTGGCCACCGCCGCCGCGCTGGCCGGGCTGCGGCCGGTGGCGGTCAGTCCCGCCGGCTGGGCGATGCTGGTCCGCGCCGCCGTCGACGGTGGCGCGTCCCTGGCCGGGTTGCTGCCGGTGCTCGTCTCCGCCCTGGGGCTGCTGGTCTACCGCAACGACACGGTGCGCCGGGCGGTCGGGGTGGTCTGGGACATCGGCACCTTCTGGCCCCGGGCGGCGCACCCGCTCGCCCCGCCCAGCTACGCGGAACGGGCCGTGCCGCAACTACAGACCCGGGCCATCGGCCTGATGGCGCTCCCGGTGGACGACCCCCGCCGGGTCGACGCGGTGATCCTGTCCGGACACAGTCAGGGTGCCGTGATCGCCGCCGCGGTGATCCTGCAGACCCCCGTACGCTGGCGCCGCCGGATCTGGTTCTTCTCCTACGGCTGCCAGCTCAGCAAGCTCTACGGCCGGGTGTTCCCGGCGTACTTCGGGCCCGACCGGCTACCGGCGGTGGCGACGGCGCTGACCCCGCCGGGCGGACGGGCGGCCTGGACCAACTTCTGGCGACCCACCGACCCGCTCGGCTGGCCGGTGCCGGCCGCCGGCCGGGAGCGGACCCTGCGGGACCCGGAGGCGCTGCACCCGCGCGATGGTGAGGTCCGGGACCCACCGATCCGCAGCCACGGCGGCTACCCCCGGGACCCGGAGTACCGCCGGGAGCGGACCGAGGTCGCCGCCTGGCTCGGCACCATCCCACCGCCGACCATCCCACCGCCGGCCAACACGCCGGCGGCCGAAACCCTGCCGGCCGGTGCCGAGTCCTGCGACGCGCCGCCGACCAGCGCCGACAGGGCAGGTACCTGACGACCGCTTCCGCGCCGCGGCTAACCCTCGACGAGTCGGACCACCAGATCGGCCCGGCCCGCCGTACCGGCGATCAGCTCCGCGTTGGTCTGGTCGTTGCCCCGGGCGCGGGCCGCCGCCACCTCCGGCGGACGCCCGTACGAGATGTGCCGCTCGGTCAGCCGGTGCAGCCGCAGCCCTTCGTCCACGTCGAGAAACCACACCTCGTCGAGCAGGTCCCGCAGCTGGCGCCACGGCTCGCCCGGCAGCAGCAGATAGTTGCCCTCGGTCACCACCAACCGCACCTCGGGAGGTACCGGGATCTCGCCGGCGATGGACTCCTCCAGCTCACGGTGGAACCGTGGCGCGTACACCGGGTCGACGCCCGGCTCGCGCAGCCGCCGGATCAGCGCCACGAAGCCGGCCGCGTCGAAGGTGTCCGCCGCACCCTTGCGGTCGTGCCGGCCGAGCCGGCGCAGCTCCGCCTCGGCCAGGTGGAAACCGTCCATCGGCACCAGCGCGGCGGCCGGACCGACCTCGGCCACCAGGCGCTCGGCCAGGGTCGACTTGCCGGCTCCGGGAGCACCCGCGATGCCCAGCAGCCGGCGCCGGCCCGCCCGGGACAGCGCCCGGGCCCGGTCGACCAGCCCGGCCAGCGGGTACGGCACCGCCGTGACCACCGCCGGTCAGCCTTCGGCGCCGGCGGGCCGCGGACGGTACGCGGTCCAGGTGACCCCGTCCGGTTCCGGCTCGCAGCCGGTCAGCCACCCGCCGTCGGCGCCCAGACCGAGCAGCCAGGCCAGCTCCGCCGCCCCGCCGTCCGCCGAGAACCGGACCCGTTCCCCCGGGCCGTCGACCGGCCCGCCGGAGGCCGGTGGTCGGGCCGCCGCCTGAGCCGGTGGTTGGGTGGCGCCCGGCGTTGGGTGCCCTACCATCGACCGAGCCGGTGGCTGGGCGGCGTCCGCAGCCGACGGGCGGACCGGCAGTGCCGACCGCAGCGCGCGGGCGTCGCCGAGCAGCCGGGTCAGTGCCGCGCCGTCGGCGTCGCGGACGGCCGCGCCAAGTTCGTCGAGGTACGCCCGCACCGCGGCCAACTGGTCCAGCACGGCGGCCCGGTTTCCCAGCAGCATGTCGGCGGTTCGGCGGCTCGGCGTACCGGCCACCCGGGTGCCGTCCCGGAAGCTCCCGGCGGCCAGCGCCAGCACGGCGGCCCGACCGACGGACCGGTACGCGGCGCCGGCCAGTGCCCCGGCCAGCAGGTGCGGAACGTGCGACGCCAGCGCGGCCACCTCGTCGTGCAGGTCGGGGGTCATCGGCGCCACCCGGGCCGCGAAAACGTCGAGCAGCAGCCGCGCCAACGCACGGAACGGAACCAGGTCACCGGCCGGATCCGGGCAGAGCACCCAGGCCGCTCCCCGCAGCAGTTCCGGGTCGGCCGCCGCCAGGCCGGCCCGTTCGGCACCGGCCATCGGGTGACCGGGCACGAACCGCCCGCCCAGGCCCTGCCGCCGGGCCGCCGCCGCGACCACCGCCTTGGTGCTGCCGACGTCGGTGAGCACGCAACCCGGCGGCACCGCACCGGCCACCTCGGCCAACATCCCGGGCAGCGTGACCAGCGGACCGGCCAGGAAGACCACGTCGGCGTCCCGGACCGCTCCGGTGACGTCGTCGGGAAATTCGATGCCCCGCTCCCGGCCGTACCGGCGGGTGTCCGGGTCGGGATCCCAACCCCGCACCGGTACGCCGGCCGCGGCCAGCCGCAGCAGCACCGAACCGCCGATCAGGCCCGTGCCCACCACGGCCGTCCGCACCGCGTCCATCGTCGTACGGGTCAGCCGGCCAGCCGGGCCGGAACCGCGGCGATCTTCTCGTCGGTCTCGGTGAGCGCCAACCGCACGTGCCGGTCCCCGGCCGGGCCGTAGAAGATGCCCGGCGCCGCCAGGATGCCCCGGCGGGCCAGCCACTCGGCGGTCTCCCAGCACTCCTCGCCACGGGTGGCCCAGAGGTACAGCCCGCCGTCCGACTGCTCGATCGTGAACCCGGCCCCGACCAGAGCCGCCCGGAGCACCTCGCGGCGGGTGGCGTACCGGTCCCGCTGGAGGGTCGCGTGTTCTTCGTCACTCAGCGCCGCCACCATGGCGGCCTGGACGGGCGCCGGCACGATCATGCCGGCGTGCTTGCGGATCTTCAGCAACTCGGCCACCAGGGCCGGGTCCCCGGCCACGAACCCGGCCCGGTATCCGGCCAGGTTGGACCGCTTGGAGAGCGAGTGCAGCGCCAGCACGCCATCGTACGACCCGCCGTTGACCTCCGGCGCGAGCGCCGAGACCGGATCGGCCGTCCAGCCCAGCGGCAGGTAGCACTCGTCGCTGGCCACCACCGCGCCGCGCTCACGCGCCCAGTCGACCACCTTGCGCAGGTGGGCGGCGGGCAGCACCTGACCGGTGGGGTTGCTCGGGGAGTTGACCCAGACCAACCGGACCCGGGTACTCGGGCCGAGCGCGGTCAGCGAGTCGGCGCGTACCGTCTCGGCGCCGACCAGCCGGGCCCCGTCCTCGTACGTCGGGTAACAGATCCGGGGCACCACCACCACGTCGCCCGGCCCGAGTCCGAGCAGGGTCGGCAGCCAGGCCACCAACTCCTTGGAGCCGATGGTCGGCAGCACGCCGAACTCCCGGTCCGCCGTGCCGCAGGACCGGGCCACCCAGTCGGTGATGGCCCGCCGCAGTGCCGGCGTACCGGCGGTCAACGGATAGCCGGGTGAGTTCGCGCCCGCGACGAGGGCCGCCCGCACGACCTCCGGTACGGCGTCCACGGGCGTACCCATGGACAGGTTGACCACGCCGTCCGGATGGTTCGCGGCGAGCGCGCCGATCTTCTCCAGAGCGTCCCAGGTGAACTCGGGCAGCCGGGCCGACACGGCCCGGCCACCCGACGACACGACCGGGCCGCTCAGTGCGCTTCCTCGCGCGGCGGCTGCGCCGCGATGAACGGCGTGTCCTTCTCGATCTTCCCGACCTTGGATGCGCCACCGGGCGAACCGAGATCCTCGAAGAACTCGTAGTTCGCCGTGGTGTAGTCCTTCCAGTGCTCGGGAACGTCATCCTCGTAGAAGATCGCCTCCACCGGGCACACCGGCTCACAGGCCCCGCAGTCGACACACTCGTCGGGGTGAATGTAAAGCATCCGGTTGCCCTCATAGATGCAGTCGACCGGGCACTCCTCGATGCAGGCCTTGTCGAGCACATCGACGCACGGCTCGGCGATGATGTAGGTCACCGATCTTCTCCTCTGCGAAGCCACGCCGCGATCTCCCGCGACGAGTAGAGCCTAGTATCTCGCCCGGAAGGGAGTCGATTGTGCTCCGGCCACAGGACGTGGGTCACCGGATCGTGGTCCGGCGGATCGCCGGAACGCGCGACGGACGCACCCTCTTCACCGACCTCCTCGGCGAACTGACCGAGCTGACCAACAGCCACCTCACCCTGCTTACCACGCGCGGCGGGGTCCGCGTACCCCTGTCGGAGGTTCACCGCGCGAAGCGGGTGCCGGCGGCGCGGCGGCCGGGCGCGGCGGAGATCGCGGAGGTCGAGCGGGCCGCCGACGAGAGCTGGCCGGCGCCGGTCCGGGACCGGCTCGGCGACTGGGTGTTGCGGGCGGCGGGCGGCTGGACCAGCCGGGCCAACTCCGCCCTGCCGGTGGGCGACCCCGGTCGGCCACTGACCGCCGCGATCGACGCGGTGGAATCCTGGTACGCCGAGCGGGGCCTGCCGGCGCTGGTCAACGTGCCACTGCCGCTGGCCACCCCGGTGTCGGCAGAGCTGGATCGCCGGGGCTGGGGCGCCCGGCCACCGGTCCTGGTCCAGACCGCCGCGCTGCGAACAATCCGGGCCGCCACACCGGGCCTCACCGTCCGCGCCGCCGACGTCGGCTCCCCCGGCCCCGATTCCCCCGCCCCCGATTCCGCCGGCCCATCGGCGGTCGGCCCGGATCCCGCCAAACCATCGCCCACCGATCCGCGGCCTGGGTCGACGGTCGGCGGTTCGACCCTGGCCCCGGGGATCGTGATCGGGCTGCGCGCGGCACCGTCGGACGCCTGGCTGGCCCTGGTCACGAGTCGCAAGGGCGGCCTGCCGGCGGCAGCGCGGCACGTACTGACCGCCGTGGACCGGGTCCGCTTCGCCGAGGCGTACCCGGAGGGTTCCGACGACGGCCCGCTGGCCATCGCCCGGGGAACGGTCACCGGCGACGGACGCTGGTTGGGGCTGAGCCTGGTCGAGGTGGTTCCGGCCGCCCGCCGCCGTGGGCTGGCCCGGCTGCTGGTCGGGACCCTTGTCGACTGGGCCGTCGAGTCGGGGGCCACCGACGCGTTCCTCCAGGTGGAGGAGCGCAACGCGGCGGCCGTCGCGCTCTACCGGTCGCTCGGCTTCCGCACCCAGCACCGGTACGTCACCCGTACGAGTGACGGTGCGGGCGAGCCGGGGTAGGCCGCTGACCCCGACACGGTGCGGCGTTCCACCTGGATTCGATGGGAGCCCGCACGCCCGACCGCGTTAAGAAGGGGCCCCTCCTAGACCGAAAGCGATAAGAAGGGGCCCTTCCTTTCAGGTCAGCGGCGGACGACCCGGCGCGGTTTGGCCTGCCGGACCTCGGCGAACCGCTTCAGCGACTCCGACCGGTGATCGAGGCCCAGGGCGGTCAGCACGAGATATCCGAGCAGCGCGCCGAGCGCGCTACAGCCGACGTACAGCCAGATCTGCGAGAAGAACTCGCCGGCGCCGTTCGCGAACGGATAGCTGCCGCTGATGAGCGGGCCGACGAAAATGGTCAGGGCCATCGCCACCAGTACGGCGACCGCCACCTCACCGGTCCAGCGGGCCAACGGCCAGCGCCGCCCCCAGCGGAAGGCGACGACGGCGAGGATGAGCCCCAGCACCCCGAACATCGCCAGCGAGATCCGATCCGACATCTCGGTGTCGTTGTCGAACCCGAACCGGGTCACCAGTCGGGCCACCACGTTGACCGCGAACAGCACAGCAGCGAGCAGCGCGATCGGCCGCCATCGTTCCTTCATCACATGTTCCTCCGCAGCGCATCCTGGTGTTCAGATATGTACCACTCGATGCTGGGAGGTTCATTAATACGTCCGGTCAGGGTCGGGGCGGCACCATCAGCCGGTACGCGGCCACGGCGAACGACACCGCCCCCGCGAAGATCATGACGAGTCCCACCCAGTTGTTGCCGGCGAGCAGGAAGTCCCCCTCGCTGGTACCCCCCGCGGCCACCACCATCAGCGCGAACCAGGGCACGGCCGGCAGCGCCACGGCCCAGCGGCGGCCCACCGCGCGGTAGGCGAACCAGCTCAGCGCCACGTTCGCCAGCACCGCCATCGGGATCGACATGCCGATCAGGTGGCCGGCGATCCGGACGGCCGCGAACATCAGCTCGATGAACCCGGTGACCAGGGCGGCGACGACCGCCACGAGCCCACCGGCGACCCGCAGCAGCCGGTCGACCAGCACCGACGGGCGGTTCGGCTCGGCCGGCGGCGGTGTCTCGGTCGGGGCGGACATCGACGGGAGCCTCACCGGGCGTAGGCGTTCGGGAGGGCCCCGGCGGCCGGGCCGCCACCTGTCCCCGGGTCCGCGCCACCGGCTGCGTCCAACGGGCCGGCGCCACCGGTCACGGCGTCGGCGGCGTCCGGGGCCGTCGGGTCCGGGGCCGTCGGGTCCGGGGCGATTCCGGCGAACAGGTCGCTCTCCCAGCCGTACGGGCCGGAGCCCGGCCCCCGCTCACCAACCGCGAGCGTGTAGTACTCGACACCCATGAACTCGGCCCCGAAGTTGCTGGCCACGACGTACAGCCACGAGTTGTCGGGGATCTGGGTTGCGTGGGCCCGCATCGCCGCCTCCTTGGCCGCGCTGACGTCCGTGCCGTCGATCCGGGCCGCGATCTCGTGGTCGGGCGTGCCGAACGGCAGGTCCTCGGGGCGTTCGGCGCCGGCGAACGGATTGTCCGACGAGTCGGCGAAGGTGGCCATCCCGGCCGCCAGCACGCTGCGGGGCAGCGCGGTCCAGTAGACCTTGGCGGGGGCGCAGCCTTCGGCCCTCGCCAGTTCCGCCGCGCGCATCGCCACCCGGTGCGCCTGGATGTGGTCGGGGTGTCCGTAGAAGCCCTGCTCGTCGTACGTGATCATCACCTGCGGACGGACCTCGCGGATGATCTCGACCAGGTGTCCCGCCGCCTCGTCCAGGTCGGCCCGCCAGAACGCCCTCGGGTGGTCGTTCGTCGGCAGCCCCATCATCCCGGAGTCCCGGTACCGGCCGGCGCCGCCGAGGAACCGGTGGTCGTCCACGCCCATGGCCCGACACGCCTCGGCCAGCTCCCCGATGCGGTACCCACCGAGCTGGTCGGCCTCCCCGGCGGCCAACCCGGCCAGCTCGGGTACGTGGATCTCACCCTCCTCGCCGAGGGTGCAGGTCACCAGCGTCACGTGGACGCCGAGCGCCGCGTAGTGCGCCATCGTGGCGCCGGTGCCGATCGCCTCGTCGTCCGGGTGGGCGTGGACCAGGAGCAGCCGCTGCCGGGCGGGATTCGTCACGTCGACACTGTACGCGGAGCCGACCGGGAGTCACCGAACACCGGACCCGGCGTCACCGCGCCCGGACCAGGAGCCGGCACGAACCGGACCAGGACCGGCACGGGTCGGAGTCGGACCCACCGGCCCGGTCCCGGACCAGGAGCCGGTGCCGGCCCGACCGGGCGGACGATCGCGGAGCCGGCCCCACGCCCGAGCGCCCGGACCTACGATCGCGGCATGGAGTATCCGGAGCTGGCGGTCCGTACCCGCCGCTGCACCCGCGGCGCCCCACGGGCGGTGACGGTGGTCGGCGACGGTTCCCGGGTGCTCTTCCTGCGCTCCGCCGGTCCCGAGGACGCGCCCGCGGCGCTGTGGTCGTTCGAGGTGGCGACCCGGACCGAACGGCTGGTCGCCGATCCGGTGCGGCTGCTGTCAGACCCGCCGGAGCGGCCGGGCGACCCCGGGTCCGCCGGCATCGAGCGGTACGTCGCGGACCCGGCCGGCCAGGTGGCCGTGTTCGCGCTGGCCGGCCGGCTGTTCCGGGCCGACCTCCGGCACGGGGATGTGGTCGAGGTACCGACCAACGGCCCGGCCCTCGACCCACGGCCGGATCCCACCGGCCAGCGGATCGCGTACGTGCTGGCGTCGCAGCCGGACTCCGGGCCGGGCGGTGACCAGCTCCGGGTGATCGATCCGGACGGCTCCGACACGCTGCTCGGCGGCGAGGACGGCGGGGTGAGCTGGGGGGTCGCCGAGTTCGCGGCATCCGCCGACTTCGACCGCCGGCGCGGGTACTGGTGGGCCCCGGACGGGCGCTCGGTGCTCGCGGCCCGGGTCGACGAGTCGCGGCTGCCCCGCTGGCACCTGGCCGACCCGGCGCGTCCGGACCGGTCGCCGCGGGTGCTGGCCGACCCGGTGGCCGGCGGTCCGAACGTCGAGGTGAGCCTGCACCTGCTGGATCTCGACGGCGGCTGGGTCGACGTCCACTGGGATCGGGAAACCTACCCCTACCTGGTCTCGGTGAGCTGGGTCGACGGCGGGCCGCTGATCACCGTGCTGCGCCGGTTGCAGCAGCACGGTCTGGTGCTGGCCGTGGACCCGCGGACCGGGGAGACGCAGGTGCACGCCGAGCTGGCCGATCCGCGCTGGGTGGAGCCGGTGGCCGGTACCCCGATCCACCTGCCGGACGGCCGCGTGCTGGTCGGTGGCGAGCTGGCGCACGACGGGTACGACGCCCGCTGCCTGTTCGCCGACGGCACGCTGCTGACCCCGCCATCGCTGTACGTCCGGCGCGTGGTCGGCCAGTTGCCGACCTCCGCCGGCCCGCCCGACCTGCTGGTCGAGGCGAGCGAGGGAGAGCCGAGCCAGCAGCACCTGTTCCGGGTGCGTACCGCCATCGGCGGCGGCGGGGTCGACTCCCGGCGCCTCACCGCCGAACCCGGCTGGCACGTCGCGGCCGTGGGCGGTGGCATTCTCGCGGTGGGTACGGCCAGCCTGGACCACCCGGGGATGCGCTGGACGATCTGGCGCAGCGACGGGGAGGAACTGGGCACGCTGCGCTCGGCGGCGGCGGTCCCGCCGTACGCCCCGCAACCGGCCCTCGAACGGGTGACCGACCGACGGCTGCCGGCCGCGGTGCTCTACCCACGCGACCATGTGACCGGTCGGCGGCTGCCGGTGCTGCTCGACATCGACGGGGGTCCGGGCCGGCAGGAGGTGCGCGCCGCCCGTTCCTGCTGGCTCGAACGGCAGTGGTGGGCGGACGCCGGCTTCGTGGTGGTCACCGTCGACAACCGGGGTACGGCCGGGGTGGCGCCGTCGTTCGAGAAGGTGGTCCACCGGCGGCTGGCCGACGTGATCCTGGCCGACCAGATCGACGCGCTGACCGCGCTGGCCGGCAAGCATCCCGATCTCGACCTGGATCGGACGGCGATCCGGGGTCGGGGTTTCGGCGGCTGGTTGGCGGCGTTGGCCGTGTTGCGCCGGCCGGAGACGTTCCGCTGCGCGATCGCTCGAAGCCCGGTCACGGACTGGGCCCGGTACCGTTCCGCGTACGCCGAGCGCTACCTGGGGTTGCCGGACGACAGCGCCGAGGTCTACGCCCACCACTCGTTGCTGGAGTCGGCGGCCGAGCCGCCGGACGACCCGGCGAGCGCCCGGCCGCTGCTGCTGGTGCACCGGCTGACCGACCGGTACGTACCGGCGGCGCACACCCTGCTGTTGTCGGCCGCCCTGCTGTCGGTCGGCCGTCCGCACGCGGTCCTGCCGCTGCCCTCGTCTGCCGGCTGCCCGACCGACGGGCTCGACGACGCGGGTCCCGCCAGCGGCTGCGGCGGACCCGACGACGGTACGTCCGACCGGCTGCTCGCACTGGAACTCGACTTCCTCCGCCGGCACCTGTGACGGCCGCCGGCAGCGCACGAGCCTCCGGCCGGCGCCGGTGAGAGCCACCCCGGGTCCGCCGACCGCGCGGCCCGGGCGTCAGGAAGGGGCCCCTCCTATACAAAAAGCGATAAGAAGGTGCCCTTCCTTTCCGGTCCGTCACCGACGCGAGGACAGCTCGTTGTTGTGGAAGACTCGGCCGGACACCAGTCGGAGGTGAGCATGACCGCGGCGATCTTCGGGCATCCGGGGCCGTGGACCGAGGAGGAGTACCTCACCCTCGGGGAAACGCCGGACCGCGTCGAACTCTTCGACGGGAGCCTGCACGTGACCCCTGCCCCCACACCTCGCCACCAGCGCATCTCGCATCGGCTCAGCGTCGCGCTGGACCCGGGCGCCGACGCGGCCGGACTGCATGTCCTCGAAGCGGTGAACGTCCGGCTGCGGCCGGGCCGGATCCCGATTCCCGATCTGGTCATCACCGGAGACATCGATTTCAACGAGCTGGTGATCGACGCCGCCGCGGTGCGGTTGGTCTGCGAGATCGTCTCGCCGAGCAATCCCTCGGCCGACAAGGTCTTCAAGATGCACCACTACGCCGTCGCGGGCATTCCGTGGTACCTGCTCGTCGAGCAGGACACCGGCGAGCTGCACCTGTACCGCCGCGACGGCGAGCACTACCTGGAGCACTCCGTCACCCGCCGGGGTCAGGTGTTGCGGCTGGTCGAGCCGGTGATGGCGGAGATCGACCCGAACCGCCTGCTGCCACCGGCCTGATCCACCCGGTTCGGCGAAGCTGCCACCCGTTCTGATCCGCCGACTCGGCGAAACAAGATCCACGGAAGCGGGCGGAATCGCATAGGGTCGGTCCATGACCCACTTCGACGTGGCCACCGCCGCGGTGCGGGCGGCGCTCGACGCGGGGGCACGGTACGCCGATGCCCGGGTGATGCACCGCCGCTACGAGTCGATGTCCGCCCGCAACGGCGAGATCGAGGAGCTGACCCAGAACGAGGACGCCGGGATCGGCGTACGGGCGCTGGTCGGCGCGGGGTGGGGCTTCTACGCCGTACCCGATCTGTCGGAGTCGGCGGCCCGGTCGGCGGGTGAGCGGGCCGCGCGGATCGCCGCGGCCAGTGCCGAGGTCCCGGGGCCGGGCAGCGACCTGATCCCGGGCAGCGCGACGGTCGCCTCCTGGTCCTCGCCGTGCCGCGTGGATCCGCTCTCGGTCAGCCTCGCCGACAAGGGTGACCTGCTGGTCTCGGCGACCCGGACGATGAGCGAGCACGGCGCCGACCTGGCCGAGGGGCTCTACCAGATCTGGGACACCCGCAAGTGGTTCGTGTCCAGCGAGGGACACCGGATCGACCAGCACATCCGGGAGTGTGGCGGCGGGATCTGGGCGACCGTCATCGGTGACGGTGAGACCCAGCGGCGCTCCTACCCGAGTCACCGGGGTCAGTACGGCACCAGCGGCTGGGAACTTGTCGACTCGCTCGACCTGCCGGCGCACGCGGCCCGGATCGCCGAGGAGGCCCGGGAGCTGCTGACCGCGCCGCCCTGCCCGGCTGGCGAGACCACGCTGATCCTCGGCGGCGAGCAGATGGCGTTGCAGATCCACGAGTCGGTGGGGCACGCGATCGAGCTGGACCGGATCCTCGGCTGGGAGGCGGCGTTCGCCGGGACCTCCTGGTTGGATCTGCGCCAGCTCGGTGACCTGCGGTACGGCTCGGAGCTGATGAACATCACCATCGACCCCACCATCCCGGGGGCGCTGGGCAGTTTCGGCTTCGACGACGAGGGCACCCCGGCGACGAAGCGCGCGGCGGTCCGGGACGGCCGGTGGGTCGGGGTGTTGGCCGGCCGGGACTCGGCCGCGGTCGCCGGGCTGGACTACGCCGGCAGCGTCCGGGCCGACGGGTGGGCCCGGCTGCCGATGGTGCGGATGACGAACGTGGGTCTCGAACCGGGGCCGCACACGCTGGACGAGATCATCGCGGCCACCGACGACGGGGTGCTGATGGACATCAACCGGTCCTGGTCGATCGACGACAAGCGGCTCAACTTCCAGTTCGGCTGCGAGATCGGCTGGGAGATCAAGAACGGCCGGCGCGGGCGGATGTTGCGCAACCCCACCTACACCGGCATCGGGCCCCGGTTCTGGCAGTCGATGGACATGCTCTCCGGCGAGACCGTGGCCTGGGGAACGCCGAACTGCGGGAAGGGCCAGCCCGGCCAGATCGGGCACACCGGGCATCCGGCGGCGCCGGCCCGGTTCCAGAACGTCCGGATCGGAGTGCGGGGGTGACCGGCGGGATGACGTCCGAACTGGACCTGGCCGCCCGGGTGGTGGAGTTGGCCCGCTCGCTGGGCGGTGCCGACGTGCAGGCCGAGGTGCTGGCCCAGCACACCGCGCTGTCACTCACCCGGTTCGCCAACTCGGTCATCCACCAGAACGTGGCGGACGCGACCACCCGGGTGCGGTTGCGGGTGCACGTCGCCGGGCGTACCGCCGTGGGTTCGACCACGCTGCGGGACGCGGACGGGCTGCGCGGGCTGGTCGAGCGGACCCTCGCGGCGGCCCGGCTCTGCCCGCCGGATCCCGGCTGGCCGGGGTTGGCTCCGGTCGCGCCGGTCCGCTCGGCCATCGGCTTCGACGAGGAGACCGCCGCCGCGGACCCGGCGGAGCGGGCCCATCGGGTGCGGGACTTCGTGGCCGAGGCCGGCGGGCTGGAGACCGCCGGCTACTGCCGGACGGTGTGGCGGTCGGCGGCGTTCGTCAACTCGACGGGACAGACCGCGCAGGCCCGCACCGCCGACGCGGCCATGGACGGCATCGTCCGGTCGGCCGGCGCGGACGGGGTGGCCCGGCTCGCGGGGGCGCGGCTGGGCGACATCGACGGCGCGACGCTCGGCGCCCGGGCCGCCGCCAAGGCGCGTGCCGGGACCGACCCGGTCGAGCTGCCCCCCGGGGAGTACGAGGTGGTGCTGGAGCCGACCGCCGTCGCCGACATCCTGGCCAACCTCGCGTACTACGGCTTCAACGGCAAGGTGGCCAACGAGCGCCAGTCCTTCGCCGAGTTGGGCGCCGCGCAGTTCGACCGCTCGGTGACCCTGGTGGACGACGCCCCGGGCACCCCGGCGTTGCCGTTCGACGGCGAGGGCACGCCGCGGAACCGGCTCGTCCTGGTGGACTCCGGGGTCACCCGGGCGGTGGCACACGACCGGCGGACCGCCGTCGAGGCGGGCGCCGCGTCGACCGGCCACGACGTGACCGGCTCGGCCTGGCCGATGCCCACCAGCCTGCGCCTGGAGCCGGCCCCTTCGGCCGGTCCCCGCAGCGCCGGTGATCCGGCCGGGGCCGGCGGCGATCCGACCGGAGCCGACTCCGCTGCCGGGCCGGCCGGTCCGCCGCCGGCCGAGGTCGCCGGGCCGGCCGCCGACTCCGAGGTGGCCGCGCTGGTGGCCGGGGTACGGCGTGGCCTGCTGGTGACCGACTTCTGGTACACCCGGGTGCTGGACCCGAAGAGCCTGGTGGTCACCGGCCTGACCCGCAACGGCGTCTGGTTGATCTCCGATGGCGAGATCGCCGGACCGGTGCGGAACTTCCGGTTCACCCAGGCGTACCCGCAGGCGCTCGCCCCGGGCGCCGTGCTGGGACTGGGCCGGCACGCCAGCACCCACCCGGACAGTTGGGACAGTGCCTGGTGGACGGCGCCCGCGCTGCGGTTGGCCGGCTGGAACTTCACGGGTGGAGCAGCCGGCTAGGCACCGGACCGGCAGCAGAACCGGCACCGGGACGGCGCCGGAACAGCCGCCGATGAGGGCTGGATAGTGAAATTTCCCACCTTCTATCAACAAATCCGGCGACGACCCTTCCATTGACTGGGCGGCCGGGCCACACTCCCTGCGCGTACTGGCATTTGTGAGCGGCGTAACGTGTGCAACCGAAACTGCCCCGGGTTCCTCGGACGCAGTCCCCGAGCGCGCAGGTGGTCGCCCGGCTGTGGGTCACCGGCCCCGGCGCGTCCGGCGAGAGACACCAGCCGTGCCCGTCAGCCAGACCGGGCCCCGTGAGGGAGAAATAGATGACGACGACGAAGTCGGCTCCGCCGGCGCTGCGACCGGGGTGGGCGCGTCCACGCGCCGCCATCGCGGCGCGGACGCTGCGTACCGACCGCTGGTGGTTCGCACCACTGATCACCGTGCTCGGGTTGAGCGCCTGGGTGGCGTACGCGACGGTCCGGGTGTTCATGCACAAGTGGTACTGGGTCGAGCAGTACCACTACCTGACGCCCTTCTACTCGCCCTGCGTCACCGACCGGTGCGTACCGGACGCCTCGCACTTCGGCTCGTTCCTGCCCGGCTGGTGGATCATCCCCGACGCCGCGCTGACCCTGCCGTTCCTGCTGCTGTTCCGGCTGACCTGCTACTACTACCGGAAGGCCTACTACCGGTCGTTCTGGTTGTCGCCGCCCGCGTGCGCGGTCCCGGACGGGCACAAGACGTACACCGGGGAGACCCGTTTCCCGCTGCTGGGCCAGAACCTGCACCGGTACTTCTTCTACGCCGCGGCGATCATCTCGCTGATCAACACGTACGACGCGATTCTCGCGTTCCAGAGCCCGCAGGGCTTCGGGTTCGGCCTCGGCAACCTCATCCTGCTGGGCAACGTCGTGATGCTCTGGGCGTACACGATCTCCTGCCACTCCTGCCGACACATCATCGGCGGCCGGCTCAAGCACTTCTCCCAGCACCCGGTGCGGTACCGCGCCTGGACGTTGGTGTCCAAGCTGAACACCCGGCACATGCAACTGGCCTGGATCACCCTCGGCACGCTGGCGCTGACCGACTTCTACGTCATGGCCGTGTCCGCCGGCTGGTTCTCCGACCTGCGGTTCATTCACTGAGGGCGCTGACAACATGACCACACGAATCGAACGACACCACTACGACGTCGTCGTGATCGGCGCCGGTGGGGCCGGGCTGCGGGCGGCGATCGAGGCCCGACTGGCCGGCAAGCGTACGGCGATCATCTCGAAGTCGCTGTTCGGCAAGGCGCACACGGTGATGGCCGAGGGCGGCGCCGCCGCCGCGATGGGCAACGTGAACAGCCGGGACAACTGGCAGGTCCACTACCGCGACACGATGCGCGGCGGCAAGTTCCTGAACAACTTCCGGATGGCCGAGCTGCACGCCAGGGAGGCGCCGGCCCGGATCTGGGAGCTGGAGACGTACGGGGCGCTGTTCGACCGTACGAAGGACGGCAAGATCTCGCAGCGCAACTTCGGCGGCCACGAGTACCCGCGACTCGCCCACGTCGGCGACCGCACCGGCCTGGAACTGATCCGCACCCTGCAACAGAAGATCGTCTCGTTGCAGCAGGAGGACAAGCGGGAGCACGGCGACTACGAGGCCCGGATCAAGGTCTTCGCCGAGACGACCATCACCGAGCTGCTGCTGGACGGCGCCGGGCCGGATGGCGCCAGGATTGCCGGCGCGTTCGGCTACTACCGGGAGTCCGGCGAGTTCATCCTGCTGGAGGCGCCGGCCGTGGTGCTGGCCACCGGCGGGGTGGGTCGGTCGTACAAGGTGACCTCGAACTCCTGGGAGTACACCGGCGACGGCCACGCGCTGGCGCTGCGGGCCGGCGCCACGCTGATCAACATGGAGTTCCTCCAGTTCCACCCGACCGGCATGGTCTGGCCGCCCTCGGTCAAGGGCATCCTGGTCACCGAGTCGGTCCGCGGTGACGGCGGCGTGCTGCGCAACTCCGAGGGCAAGCGGTTCATGTTCGACTACGTCCCCGACGTCTTCCGCAGGCAGTACGCGGAGACCGAGGAGGAGGCGGACCGCTGGTACACCGACCCGGACAACAACCGCCGTCCGCCGGAGCTGCTGCCCCGGGACGAGGTGGCGCGGGCGATCAACAGCGAGGTCAAGGCCGGCCGGGGCACCCCGGCCGGCGGCGTCTACCTGGACATCGCCTCCCGGCGCTCCGCCGAGGAGATCCGGCGCCGACTGCCGTCGATGTACCACCAGTTCAAGGAGCTGGCCGACGTCGACATCACGAAGGAGCCGATGGAGGTCGGCCCCACCTGCCACTACGTGATGGGCGGAGTGGAGGTCGACCCGGACACCGCCGCGGCGGCCGGCACGGTACGCGGGCTGTTCGCCGCGGGTGAGGTGTCCGGCGGCATGCACGGCTCCAACCGGCTGGGCGGCAACTCCCTGTCCGACCTGCTGGTCTTCGGCAAGCGGGCCGGCGAGTACGCCGCCGCGTACGTCGACGGGGCCGGCAACCGGCCGAAGGTGCGGACCGCCGACGTGGAGGCCGCGGTGGACACCGCGCTGGCACCGTTGCAGCGGGACACCGGGGAGAGCCCGTACGCCCTCCAGCAGGACCTCCAGGCGGTGATGGGCGAGCTGGTCGGCATCATCCGGCGCGAGGGTGAGCTGGCCGAGTCCCTGACCAAGCTCGCCGAACTGCGCGAGCGGGTGTCCAAGGTGAGCGCCGCCGGCGGCCGGCGGTACAACCCGGGCTGGCACCTCGCGCTCGACCTGCGGAACATGCTGGTGGTCTCGGAGTGCACCGCCAAGGCCGCGCTGGAGCGTCGGGAGTCGCGTGGCGGGCACACCCGGGAGGACTTCCCCGGGATGGACCCGCAGTGGCGCCGGGTGAATCTGGTCTGCTCGCTCGACGGTGACACCGTGCGGTTGGAGCGCAAGCCGCTGCCGGTGATGCGCCCCGAGCTGATCCAGCTCTTCGACCGCGCCGAGCTGGCCAAGTACCTGACCGACGAGGAACTCGTCGATTTCGACGCCCTCGGTTCGGAGCACAGCGCTGAGGAGGCGAAGTAATGGGTACACAGAGTTCGCCCGGCGCGGCCGGCGCATCGGGCAGCAAGCGCCAGTTCCGGATCTGGCGCGGGGACGAGTCCGGCGGCGACCTGCAGGACTACCAGGTCGAGGTGAACGAGGGCGAGGTCGTCCTGGACGTCGTACACCGGCTCCAGGCCACCGACGCCCCCGACCTGGCCTGCCGGTGGAACTGCAAGGCCGGCAAGTGCGGCTCCTGCTCGATGGAGATCAACGGCATGCCGCGGCTGGCCTGCATGACCCGGATGTCGACGTTCGAGGAGAACGAGACGGTCACGGTCACCCCGTTGCGGACGTTCCCGGTCATCCGGGACCTGGTGACGGATGTCTCGTTCAACTACGTCAAGGCCCGCGAGACGCCGGCGTTCGCCCCGCCCGCGGACCTGGCCCCCGGTGACTACCGGATGCAGCAGGTCGACGTGGAGCGCTCGCAGGAGTTCCGCAAGTGCATCGAGTGCTTCCTGTGCCAGAACACCTGTCACGTGGTCCGCGACCACGAGGAGAACAAGACCGCCTTCGCCGGCCCGCGGTACTTCATCCGGGCGGCCGAGCTGGACATGCACCCGCTGGATGCCAGGACCGACCGCAAGCAGTACGCGCAGGCGGAGCAGGGGCTCGGCTTCTGCAACATCACCAAGTGCTGCACCGAGGTCTGCCCGGAACACATCAAGATCACCGACAACGCGATCATCCCGATGAAGGAACGGGTCGTCGATCGACGGTACGATCCCCTTGTGTGGCTAGGTAGCAAGATCTTCCGACGCGGTCAGAACGAGCGTGACCAGCAGGAACAGGACGCCCGGCGCAAGACGGGCGAGTCGGCGGGCGCCTCCGGGCGCGAGCCGGTGAGCCTGCACTCGCACGCCGGGGCGTCCCATGACCCGGGCGCCGAGCTGGAAGCCGAGCGGGGCGTGCACTGGCACCGTCAGGTGCCCCAGCCGCAGGCCGCACCGGTCGACGCCAACGGCCGGCTGCCGCTCACCGAGTTCACCTTCGACCGGCCGGCGGCTCCGTCGCCGTTCGGTGAGGACGTCGAGTTCCCGCTGCCCAGCGACGGGCTCAACTACGCCCACCCGGACCAGGGCGACAAGTCCTGACATCCGGTTCCACCCAGTACCGCGCCGGGGATCGGCGGCCGTCCGGCCGCCGGTCCCCGGTCCGCTTCCGGCCCGTGCGGGCCGGTCGGGACGCCGTGGGCCTGCGTGGGTGAACAGGTGTTCGGGTGGGTGGCCGGGTTGTCAGCCGAGGTCGGCGAGCACCGGACGCAGCGCCGCGACGATCGGCAGGTCGGCGGGCAGCCACGGCACGCTGCCCAGTTCGTCCGCGTCGAGCCAGCGCAGCGCGGCGTGTTCCAGCGGGCGCGGCTGCGTCCCGTCGACCAGTTCGGCCAGATAGACCCGCAGCACCACCCGACCGTGGGCCATCGGAACGTCCGCGCCGATCCGATCGCCCACCCGGATCCGTACGTCCAACTCCTCGACACACTCCCGGGCCAGCGCCGCCGGTTCGGTCTCCCCCGGTTCGACCTTGCCGCCCGGAAACTCCCAGCGGCCGGCGGTCTCCGGTGGACTGGCCCGTTCGCAGGCGAGTACCCGGCCGGCCGAGATGATGGCCGCACCGACCACGACCCTCACGAGCCACACTCCAGGATGCCGTTTTTCTGGCGTTTTCCCGTCATTCGGCCGGTATCAGCGACCCCTCGTATGGCACTTTCGGTTCGCACGGGCGTCAAGGGTGCCAGATCAGTCGCCGGTTCGGGTGCCAATGCGGCCCGCATGGTCAGCGGAACACGGAAGTGTGGGCGTGGACACGTCCACGCCTGATCGACAGACTGAGAGGCATCAAGTAGACAACGGGACGGCGACGATTTGGCCACAAGCCGACAACGAAGCCCGGGAGGTGCGATGATGCGAGCCCTGTGGAGCCGGCCACGGCAGGACCACGTCAGCGACGCGCTGGCCCTGCTCGGTGGTTGGACGCGGGAGGGCTCCCTGATCAAGCGCACCCTCCTGTTGGACGACTCCCAGCACGCCGCGCTCACCGAGCGGATCAAGGTGGCCGCTGACGTCCTGCACCTCCGTCCGGAGATCCGCCGGCTCGACGGCCACACGCAGATCAAGATCTCACCCTGGGACGGCGAGGACATCACGGAACGCGAGGTTACCCTGGCCGCCCGGGTCGAGGACGTCTACCGGTCCTGCACCACACCCTCCTGAGCCTGCCCCGCGCCGACCCGCCCCGGTAGTGGTCGCCCGGACCGGTTGCGATGGCCCTTTAGGCTCGAAAACATGACAGACGTACGCTTCGACCGGCGTGAGCAGCTCCACCAGATCGAGAGCGGCCTGCTCGACGGCGAACAGATCATCGCCGTGTACGACGCGATCGGCGCCGGCACCGGATTCCTCGGCCTGACCAATCGCCGGGTCATCATCCAGGACAAGTCGTTCGTGGGTAAGCGGTACGCCATCACCAGCATCCCGTACTCGAAGATCACCAGCGTGAGCGTGGTCAGCAACAAGTCCTGGGGTGGTTCGTTCTTCTCCACCGGCTCGATCGCGATCGGCGTCGGCGCGCAGAGCTACGAGGTGGAGTTCCGGGGAGCAGAAAAGAGCCACCACGTGCACAACGTGATCCTCCACTTCATCTCCTGACCTTTCCCCGGCCTAACCGCGGACCAACTCCGCCCGGCCGTCCCGCAGGTGCAACTCGGCGTCGCAGCTGGCCGCCGCCTCGGCGTCATGGGTGGCCAGCACGACCGCGGCACCCCGCCGCGCCTCGGCGTGCAGCAGCTCCAGGACCCGCTCGCGGTTGGCGACGTCCAGCTCACTGGTGATCTCGTCGGCCAGCAGCACGTCCCCGTGCAGCGCCAGCCCACGGGCGATGGCCGTGCGCTGCTGCTGACCGCCGGAGAGCTCCTCGACCAGCTGGTCCGCCTGGCCGGACAGGCCCAGCCGATCCAGGTACCCACCGGTGATCCGGCCCGCCTCGACCGGTTCGAGGCCACCCGCGATCAGGGCGACCCGGAGATTTTCCCCGGCGGTGAGGATCGCGGCGAGCCCGTTGTCCTGCGGGACGATGACCACCCGCTGGGCCACGGCATGGTCCCGGTCCCGCAGCGGTACGCCGTCCACGGTGACGCTGCCGGTGGTGGGGCGTAACAGGCCGGCCATCGTCGCCAGCAGGGTGGACTTGCCGGCGCCGGAGGGACCGGTGACGGCGAGTATCTGGCCGGGCCAGGCGGTCGCCGAGACCTCCCGCAGCACCGGGCGGTGGGGGACGTAGGCCACACTCACCCGGTCCACCACGACGGGCCTGGTCAAGACTCCTCCTGAGGGGATTTGACGGGTACGAGCAGCAGGGTGCCATCCGGTCGCGCCTCCACCCGCAGCAGCGTGCCCGGTCCCAGCGAGGCGGCGACCTCGGGCGGCAGGTGCAGCGATCCGTCCCGGCCGAGAACGCTGTAGTCCTCGCCCTGGCGCCCCTCGGCTCCGACCCGGCCGTCCCGGATGGTGATCACCCGCTCCATGCTGCCGGCCACCTCCTGGTCGTGGGTGACCAGCACGACCGTGCTGCCGGCCCGGTGCGCGTCCGCCAGGGCGGTCAGCACCTCACTCCGGGCGTCGGCATCGAGTTGGCTGGTGGGTTCGTCCGCCAGCAGCAGACCCGGTCGGTTGGCCAGGCCGACGGCGAGCGCGAGTCGCTGCCGACCCCCGGGACTGAGCTCGCCCGGGCGGCGCCGGGCGGACCCGGCGAGGCCGACCAGTTCAAGGACCTCCCGGGGCACGGGTACGGCCCGGCCGGCGGGCGCGCCGCGCTGGGCGAACCGGACGTTCTGTTCGGCGGTCAGGTACGGCAACAGGTTGCGCTCGCTGCCCTGCAACACGACTCCGACATCGCCGGCGCGCATCCGCTGCAACTCCACCGGCCCGGCCTTGACCAGGTCGTGGTGGCCCACCCGGAGCCGGCCAGCAGCGGGCTGGAGCAGCCCGGCCAGCAGCGAGAGCAGGGTGGACTTGCCGGAGCCGGACGGACCGACCAGCGCCACCGACTGCCCGGGAGCGATCTCCAGGTCGACCCCGGACAGCGCGACCACGTCGTAGCCCTCCAGCCGGTAGATGTAGACCAGGCCGCGACAGGTGACGCCGAGTGGCTCGGTGCGCGGTCCGAGGTCGGGACCGGAGCTGACGGTGGTGAGGCTCATCGGACCCCCTCCGACTCGGCGCGGCGGACCACCCGGGGCGCCGCGAGCACGATGCCCACGAGGCAGCACCCCAGGACGACCAGGGCTCCCGGCAGCCACAACCCGGCCAGCCGGTACACCGGCCGCAACGCGTCCGGACCGATGCTGACCAGCGGGATCGCCGGGAGCAGCAGCGCCGCCCCGACCAGCCCGGCCGGGACGCCGATCAGGATGGCCACGCCGAACAGGCTCGCGTACTCGCCCCGCATCGCCCGGCGCAGGACCGCCCGGGGTACGCCGACGGTCCGCAGCGCCGCCAGTTCCCGGATCCGGGCACGCACCCCGACGGACGCGGTCAGCAGCAACGTACCGATCGCCAGCAGCACCGCGATGGCAGCGGCCGCGAGGTAGAGGCGCAGGGCCAGCGCGGGCGCGAGGCGACCCAGCTCGGTACGCCGGTCCGCGACGGTGTGTACCGAGACGACCTGGACGCCGTCGGCGGAGAGCCGGGCCAGCAGGTCGGGGTCGGCGGCTCCGGTCGTCCACACCTGGTATTCGACGCCGCTGCTCGTGAACCCGGTCCGGCCGGCCTGGCGCAGGTCCGTCTCCAGGTCGAACAGCATGGCCCGGTCACCGGCGCCGGGCAGCGCGGCGAACCGGTCGGCGACCTGCCAACGGTCGGGCGCGGAGCCGAACCCGGCGAAGTCGAACGTCCCGGCATCCGCGTCCTCGGCGGGCGGCGGGCCGGCGAGCACCACCGGCAACTCCGCCGGGGTGTCGGCGTACTCGATCAGCGGGTCGCTGATCGCCGTGCTGGTCACGGAGATGCGCAGGCCGCCGTCGCCGGGCGCGACCGAGAGCCGTTCGCCCTGCGGCGAGACCGGGCCGGGCCGCCAGGCAAGCCCGTCCGTCAGCCGGGCCTCGACCGGACCGGCGCCGTCCCCGACCGCGTTGACGGTCAGCTCCGCCCGGATCGGCGCGGTGTTACCCGGGAAGTGGCGCACGGTCAGCGCCATCACCCGACAGCCGGCCGGGCAGTCGGTCAGCGCCGCGCTGTACGTGTGCCGGCCCCCGACCAGGTCACCGAGGTCCACCACCCGGGGTCCGCTCCCGCTGTCCAGGACCACCCCCAGCGACATCGGCAGGGCGGAACTGTGCGCGGTGACCGTGGCCGCCACGGTGATCCGTGGACCGCGCAGTCGCAGCACCGGCGCCGTCTCCACGTTGAGGTGCCCGGCGACCGCCGCCGCCGTGCCGGCGTCCCGGCCCGGCCAGAGGGCGATGCCGGGCAGCCGCGCGGCGTCCACGCCGACCAGCACGGTCTGGCCCTCGCCGTAGAACTGGAACCGGCGTACCACCGCCATCGCCCGGTGGCCCGCCGGGTCGGCCGCCCGGACGGCGGCCAGCAGCGTCGCCGGATCCGCCGCGGTCACCCGGTACACCCAGGGCGCGCCCATCGAGGCCCGGGCCGCCGTCTCCCGGTTCCCGGCGGCGACGTCCCAACTGGTCGCCGCGAAGGTGAGCAACGCGACGGCGACCGTGAGCAGCGCGGCCGCCCGCGCGGCGGCCGGCCGGCGGGCGAGCTGGGCGGTGGCCAGCAGCGCCGCCAACCGGCCCTGCGCAGCCGCCCGGCGGCCACGCGCCCGGGCCCACCAGCCGAGGAACCGACCCGCGAGCAGGCCGGCGGCCAGCGCCACCAGGGCGGGTGCCGCGTACGCGATCGGGCTGCTCCGGTCCCGGCCGGCGAGCACCTGGTAGAGGGCGGCGAGGGTGAGGGCGCCGATCGCGGCCTCGATCGCGGCGGCCCGGCGGCGGGCCCGGGGCGGGATCCGGCGCAGCAGTTCCAGCACGCCGGTCCGGAGCGTACGCCGGCCGGCCAGGACGATCGCCACGGCGGCCCCGAGCGGCGCGGCGCCGGCCGCCAGCAGCACCGTCCCGGTCAACTCGGCGCGCACGCCGGCCGCGAGGAACGCCCGAGCGGCCAGCGCGGTGGCGGCCAGCCCGAGGCCCAGTCCGACCGGGGCGGCCAACAGCACCAGCAGCAGCGGCTCGCCCACGCCGAAACCGCCGAGCTGGGCCGGGCGCAGTCCACGCAACCGGCCGAGGGCGATCTCCGGCCCCCGTTCCTCGGTGACCGCGGCGGCGACCACGAACAGCACGAACAGGCAGAGCACGACCAGCGGCAGGGCCACCAGTGGCACGGACCGGGCGATCGCCCGCTGCTGGCGCCGCGCGTCATCCAGAAACCCCGGCAGGCTGGACTCGATGGCCAGGTTCGCGGCGGCGATCCCCGCCCCGACCTCGGCGAGGCCCGCCCGCAGCCCGGGCACGTCGGACAGCCGGACATCGGCGGTACGCAGCGGATACTCCACGGACACCGTGGGCGGCCAGGCGCGGCCGTACAACCCGTCGGTCACCGCCACGAACGCGGTGTCCAGGCTGTACGTGCCGGTCCTCTCGCTGTGGCCCATCCCGAAGTAGAGCCCGCGGCCCCAGTACGGGTCCTGAGCGGTCGCGGTCGGATCGTAGATGCCGGTGACGGTGACCGGCGTGGCCCGGCCGGAGCCGGCACCCGGAACGTTCGGAACGCGTTCCCGCAGTGGCACCCGCCCGCCCACCGACACGCCCAGGAACCTGGCCGACCGGTCGGCCAGCGCCACCTCGCCGGCCCGGGACGGGCAGGCCCCGGCGACCAGCCGCAGATGGGCACACACGTCGCCCCGCCAGACCAGCTGCAGCTGGGTCGGATCCGGCCGACCCGGGACGACCATCTCCAGTTCGACGGCGACCCGCGGCTCGGCCAACCGGCGGGCCAGCGTGGGCGATCCGGCCACCGCCGCCTCGCTGGCCGCCAGCGCGGCACCATCGTCGATCTCCGTGCTACGGGTGACGACGCCCGCCACGGCGGGCTGTTCGGCGGTGAGCACGTCGGTCAGCACCGACTGCTGCGCCGCACGGGTGTAGGCCGGTATGGCCACCGCACTGGCCATGGTGACCGCGATCAGCAGCGCCACGACGACCGACCGACCCGGCCGGTACGCGATCCCACGGACGACCACCCACCACGCTGGCATGTACCACTCCCCGCGAGTCCTGCCCCGAATGCTGCAACGTCGAACCGCCGAGCGGGGGTTGCCGCCGTGTCCGGACCGTTATCCGGATCGGCCTCGTATCCGGTTGGCCTCGGCAGGACTCGCCGACGATTATTGCCTCATCCCGCTGGATCTGATCGGATCCCCCTGGCTCTGATCGGCACGCGGGGAGGGTGGCTATGCCGGAAAGATGGCGGTTGCGGCCAGCGAGGATCGACGAGACAACCGACCGGATCGATCGGCTACGCGCGGCGTACGACCGCGCGGTCGACTACCGCGACGAGCTGGAGAAGACGTCGTGGAAGCTCGCCGAGCGGGCGGCGTTCCTCGACCGGTTACGGGCCGAGGGCCGTACCCGGTTGGTGGAGATCGGCGCCGGCACCGGGCAGGACAGCGAGTTCTTCGCGGCCAACGGTGTCGAGGTGCTGGCCACCGACCTGTCGCCGGAGTCGGTGGAGCGATGCCGCCGGAAGGGCCTGAACGCCCGGACAATGGACCTTCGCCAACCCGACCTGCCGACCGGCTCGTTCGACGCGGCGTACTCGGTCAACTGCCTGCTGCACGTCCCGAACACCGAGCTGGCCGCGGCGCTCGCGGCGGTCGCGTCGCTGCTGCGCCCCGGCGGGTTGCTCTTCCTCGGCCTGTACGGCAGTGACGTCGCGGAGGAGGGCATCGCGCCCTGGGACCGGCACGACCCACCCCGGTTCTTCTCCTGGCGTACCGACGAGCAGATCCAGCGGTACGCCGCGGAGTCCTTCGAGATCGTCGACTTCCACACCGTGCTGACGGACGACATCCACTTCCAGTCCCTCACCCTGCGCCGACCAGCCTGATCGTCGGTGGTGGACGCGGAGCGGCTGGGTTGAGCGGGGACCCTTCCTGTACCGGAAGCGATAGCAGGGGGCCCTTCCTTCCAGGGGGGCGGCTAGGGTCTGGCGATGCGGGTGCGGGGCAGGTCGCTCGGGGCGGACTTCGGCCGACTGTGGCGGGCGTACGCGGTCAGCCAGCTCGGTAGCGCGGTCGGGACAGGCGCCCTGCCGCTGGTCGCCGTCACCATGCTGCACACCAGCACGTTCCAGGTGTCGCTGCTGGCGGCGCTGTCCGGGATCGCCAGCGCGGTGATCGTGCTGCCGCTGGGCGTCCGGATCGACGCCCGTCGCAAACGCCCGGTGATGGTGGCCAGCGACCTGATCCGGTTCGCCGCCCTGGGCAGTGTCCCGCTGGCCGGGGCGCTCGGGCTGCTGACGTACCCGCAACTGTGCCTGGTGGGCGTCATCCAGACGGCCGCGACCATGACCTTCACCGCCGCCAGCGGCGCCCACCTGAAGTCGCTGCTGCCGCCGGCCGACCGGGCCGAGGGCAACGGCCGGCTGGAGTCTGTCTTCTGGCTCACCATGAGCGCCGGCCCGCCGGCCGGTGGCGCCCTGATCGGGTGGTTCGGCGGCACCGTCACCCTGCTGGTGGACGCCTTCTCCTACCTGGTCTCGGCCGCCTGGATCCGCCGGATCCGCTGGCCCGAACCCCCGCCCGCCGCAGCCTCACCACCCGCCCCGACCGCGCCACCCGCTTTGACCTCGCCACCCGCCCCGGCCGCGCCACCCGGTCTGACCGCGCCACCCGCCCCGACCGCGCCACCCGGTCTGACCTCGCCACCCGGCGCGGCCCGGGCCGGGGGCCGGTTCGCCGAGCTGACCGCCGGGTGGCGGTACATTCTCGGCCACCACGACCTGCGGGCGCTGTTCTGGAACTCGATGCTGTTCGGCGGTCCGATAATGCTGACCGCGCCGCTGCTGGCGGTGCTGATGCTCCGCGAACTGCACCTGACGCCCTGGCAGTACGGTGTCTCGCTCGGCCTGCCGTGTCTCGGCGCGGTCCTCGGCTCCCGACTCGCCCCGGCGCTGACCCGCCGGCTCGGCCTGCGCCGGGTGCTGCTGCTGTCCGGGGTGCTGCGGGCGCCGTGGTTGCTGCTGCTCCCGTTCACCCCGGCGGGCACGCCAGGGCTGCTGGTCATCGTGCTGGTCGAGACCGGGATGCTGCTCGGAGCCGGAGCGTTCAACCCGTCCTTCGCGACGTTCCGGATGGCCGCCACCGAGGACCGGGTGATGGCCCGGGTGCTGACCTCGTGGTCGATCGGGTCGAAGATCGCGCAGCCGCTGTTCATCGCCGGCGGCGGGCTGCTCGCGGCGGTCAGCTCCACCCGGTTCGCGCTCGGGGTCGGTGGGGTGTTCTGCCTGGCCAGTGCCCTGGTATTGCCCTGGCGGCCGGCGGACGGCACCGGGAACACGGCGCAGGAAAAGTCGGAAGCGGTTGTTACGGTCGCCGGATGAGCAAGCGGGTGCCCTTCACGGGCGATGAGAAGGAAGTCCTCAAGGTCAGCCTCGATCGGCACCGCGACGTGGTGCTGTGGAAGGTCGACGGGCTCACCGACGAGCAGTTGCGCCGGCCCATGACCCCGTCGGGCACGAACCTGCTGGGTCTGGTCAAGCACCTCGCCGCCGTCGAGTACAGCTGGTTCTGTGACACCTTCGGCCGGCCGACCGAACCACTGCCGTTCGACGACGATGATCCCGACGCCGACCTGCGGGTCGAGCCGCACGAGAGCACCGCCGACATTGTCGCGTTCTACGGCCGGGCCAGGGCCGCGGCGGACAAGGTCATCGACGAGTTGGCGGTCGAGGACCGTGGCATGGCCTGGTTCGGCGAGGCCGTCACGTTGCGCTGGGTGCTGGTCCACATGATCGAGGAAACCGCCCGGCACGCCGGACACCTGGACATCGTCCGGGAGCTGGTCGACGGTGCCACGGGCGACCACCGCGAGCAGTGAGCTTCGGTGGTACCACTCGCGCCCAGCGGGCGGCATGGGTGGCGGCGCGGTGCCAGCCGACGACCCCCGGATTACGTGGCCGCCGGCCGGCCCCACCGGGTGGCGCGGCGCCAACCGACGACCCCCGGAGCGCGTGGCCGCCGGCCGGCCCACCGGGTGACGCGGGTGGGTGGCGTCGCCCGCGACATGGTGCCGATACCGGCTGCCGTCGTCGCTCCGGGCTGCTAGCGTCCGGGCATGACCGGATCAGCGGCGACCAGCAGCGGCACCACCGCGCGGTCGCGGCAGGCGCCGGACTACCACCTGATCGACCGGCCGGATGAGATCACCCACCTCGTCTGCTGCCGTGACGCGTCCTGGCGGGTCGCGTTCTGCGGCGCCGAGGAGACCGAGATCAACCCGGTTGCCGAGGTGATCTGCGCGATGTGCGTCGCCGAGGCCCGGGCCATGCGGCCGGAGTTCGACACCGATGAGGAACTGGTCTGTCCGGTCGACGGCAACCGGTGCCCGAACGAGCCGGAGATCGACGAGCGGATCGCGCGGGAGATCGGCCCGCTGCGCTGACCGGGCGGCGTCCGGCATGGTGATTCCGCGGCTTACCGAGCCGAAGCGTGCAGGTCCAGGAACATCACGTGCAGTCCGACCAGACCGTGCTCGGGGTGGTCGAACGCTTCCGGAACGGTGGCGAGCACCTCGAAGCCCAGCGAGCGCCAGAGCCGTACCGCGGTCTCGTTGGTCTCGACCACGGCGTTGAACTGGATGCTGCGGTACCCGGCCTCGCGGGCCCAGTCGATGACGTGCTCGCCGAGGGCGCGACCGACACCGCGGCCGGAGTGTCGCGGGTCGACCATGAAGCTGGCTGTCGCCACATGGGATCCCCGACCGGGACGGTTGGGACCCATCTTGGCGCTACCGAGAATCGTCGAACCGTCCACGGCCACCACGGTGCGACCCGGCGGCGATTCCATCCACCACCCGCGAGCCTCGTCCAGGGTGAGGTTCTCCGGAAACGCGTACGAATGCCCCGCCGCGACGATCCGGCTGAAGAATGGGTAGATCGCCGGCCAGTCGCTCTCCTGGGCGTCTCTGATCATCACCGGTTCACGGTAGGACCGGCCGGCGACACCGAGCAACACGATTGGGACACTGCACCCGCGACCCGGCCGGAACGTCGAAGCGAACCCGCCCGGATGTCGTCGTGGTGCGACACCGGGACTGCGAAGCGCAGCAGCTCAGGGCCCCCTCACCAACGTAGGGTGACGGCATGACTGCGGTGCCCGAGTGGATGCGGCCGCCTCACCCTGAAGGCTGGTACTCCGAGGATCTCGACAGGCTCGCCGAAGCGCCGCGCCACACCGAATTGATCGATGGAGCGCTCGTCTTCATGCTGTCTCCCCAGCGGGCTTGGCACACCCGGATGATCACCGCGCTGGTGAACTCCCTGACAGCTCAGGCACCGGCGGGCGTCGAGGTCGAGCGGGAGATGACGATCCGGCTCGACAGATGGAACCGTCCCGAGCCGGATCTCCTGGCCACTACCGCCGCTTACGATCCGGACCGCACCTTTTACCCGCCTGAGGAAACGCTTCTGGTGGTGGAGGTGGTGTCGCCGGAGCCGGCGCATCGCGACCGCAACGTCAAGGTACGCAAGTACGCCGAGGCCGGCATCGCGAACTACTGGCGCGTTGAGGACGAGGATGGATCACCGGTGGTCCACGCCTACGAATTCGACGAACCCACTCGGTCGTACGTGCCGACCGGAATTCATCGACACGAGCTGCGCACCACGACGCCGTTCGCGATCGAAATCGACCTGGACAAGCTGGTGCCCGGTCGCAAGGGCCAGGGCGCCGACTCCGCCGGAGGTTGAACCGGAACCTCGCTAGACGTTGAACCGGAACTCGACCGGATTCCGTCGTCGGGCAACATCACGCGGTGCTCTGTCAGCGAAGCCGCAGCCAGTCCGGGATCGTCGGAGAGGGGACCCGCAACGGTCCGTGCCGATCCCGGATGTACGTCGCATAGTCCCGGAAGTGCCGACGGCGCCCCAGGTAGTGCGGGTAGTGGTCGAAGTGCCACCGGCAGGCCTCGATGAACTCTGCGTGATCATCAAGCCAGAGGCGAGCACAGACACCGGCGAACTCGTCCAGAGCGACGAGCATCTCGGCGCACTGCTCGGGCGTCGCGCCATCGGCGCCGTGAAGCACGCCGGCTGGAAGCTCGTGGACCGCGTAACCAAGCCATTGGCGATCATGGTGGTAGCGAGCTTGATCGACGTCCGCCGGGACAACGGCAAGGCTCCGCTCACCCTCCGTCGTCTCCATCCCGTACGGCAGCATCACGACCACCGAACCGCCGTCGACGCTCTCGACTTCCGCCTCAATCCAAAAAGCAGTCGGGAAAGACGAATCAGCCTCTGTGTCCGGCGTCGTGACGACGGAGACCTTCTCGATGATGCGGTGTTCCTGCCCAAGGGCGTCGCGCACGGAAATCTCGACCCAGCCAGGAGGTTCGTCCGAGTGCCAGCGCACCGCTGACACCCTGAGCTTCACCATGGGGCGAAGCCTAGTCGGCAGACGTTGGAGCGGAATCAGACGTTGAACCGGAACTCGACGACGTCGCCGTCCTGCATCACGTAGTCCTTGCCCTCGATGCGGACCCGGCCGGCGGCCTTGGCAGCAGCCATCGAACCGGCGGCGATCAGGTCGTCGTACGACACGATCTCGGCCTTGATGAAGCCACGCTGGAAGTCGCTGTGGATGACCCCCGCGGCCTCCGGCGCGGTCGCGCCCTTCGGGATGGTCCAGGCCCGCGTCTCCTTCGGCCCGGCCGTGAGGTACGTCTGCAGCCCGAGCGTGCCGAAGCCGACCCGGATGAGCTGGTCCAGACCCGGTTCGGACTGCCCGATCGACTCCAGCAGTTCCCGGGCCTCGTCGTCGGGCAGCTCGATCAGCTCCGACTCGACCTTGGCGTCCATGAACACCGCGTCGGCCGGGGCCACCAGGGCACGCAGCTCGTCGAGGAATCCGGCGTTCGCCAGTTCCTCCTCGTCGACGTTGAAGACGTACAGGAAGGGCTTGGTGGTGAGCAGGTGCAGCTCGCGCAGGTCGGCCACGTCGATCCCGGCGTCCCTGGCGCCCGCGTACAGGGTGGTGCCGTTGTTCAGCAGTTCGACGGCGGCCTTGGCGGCGGTGACCATGGCGGCCCGGTCCTTGCGGAGCTTGGCCTCCTTCTCCAGCCGGGGCAGCGCCTTCTCGATCGTCTGGAGGTCGGCCAGGATCAGCTCGGTGTTGATCGTCTCGATGTCGTCGGCCGGGGACACCTTGCCATCGACGTGTACGACGTTCGGGTCGGAGAACGCCCGGACGACCTGGCAGATCGCCGAGGCGTCGCGGATGTTGGCCAGGAAGGCGTTGCCCCGGCCCTGCCCCTTGGACGCGCCACGCACCAGGCCGGCGATGTCGACGAACGACACCGGCGCGGGGATGATCTTCTGTGAGCCGTGGATCTCGGCCAGCTTGGCCAGCCGCTCGTCGGGCAACCCGACCACGCCGACGTTCGGCTCGATCGTGGCGAACGGGTAGTTGGCCGCGAGGACGTCGTTCTTGGTCAGGGCGTTGAAGAGCGTGCTCTTCCCGACGTTGGGCAGCCCGACGATTCCGATGGTGAGACTCACGACCAGCCAGCTTACGCGCCCCTCCGACCCGCCGCGTTGATCATGAGGTTAGCGGCGTTTTTGATCACCAAATCGACCGCTAACTTCATGATCAACCCGGAGGGTGGGGGTGGGGTGGGGGTGGGGTGGGGGTGGGGTGGGT
>NZ_JBTIXF010000047.1:0-52428 GCF_055793945.1 Plantactinospora sp. A48
TCGGTTGTTCTCGGGGTGGGGGATCCGGACTCTGGCGGTGGGGGAGGGTCGGTACAACCCGATCGGTTATCACACGGGTACGGTGTGGCCGTTCGACAATTCGTTCATCGCCTGGGGGTTGCGCCGGTACGGTTTCGTGGAGGAGGCCGCCCGGCTCGCCGACGCGATGATCGACTCGGCGGAGTACTTCCACGGCCGGTTGCCGGAGGCGTTCGCCGGCTACGACCGCGAACTCACGAAGTATCCGGTGCAGTACCCCACGGCGTGCAGTCCGCAGGCGTGGTCGAGCGGGGCGCCGCTGCTGCTGATGCGTACGATGCTCGGCCTGGAACCGCACGAGGGGCACCTCGCGGTCGACCCGGCGCTGCCCAGCACGATAGGCCGGGTCGAGTTGCTGGACATCCCCGGCCGCTGGGGCCGGGTCGACGCCTTCGGCCGGGGCCGGATCGACGTCCGCGACCGGCGGCGGTTCACCGCCGACTGACCCGCACGCCGACTGACCCGCACGCCGACTGGCCCGCGCGCCGCCTGGCCGCACTCCGACTGATCCGCGCGCCGCTTGGCCGCGCGCCGCTTGGCCGCACTCCGTCGGGCCGGTCGTCCGACGGCGGCGGTGGAGCGGCAGAATCGGTGCGTGGTCGGTGTCGCGTCGGCGCCGACGAACCGCCGATCGAGGATGTGGTCACATGCCTGTCATGGTGCCGCCGGTCGCTGACGAGCGGGAGAACCTGCTCCGCTACCTCGACCATGCCCGGGACGCCGTCCGAAGGGCGGCCCACGGGCTGACCGACGAGCAGGCCCGGGCCACGCCCACGGCCAGCTCACTGAGCATCGGTGGCTTGATCAAGCACCTGGGTTTCGCCGAGCGTCGCTGGATGAGCATGGTGCGGGGACAGGGCCGCGGCGACGGGGACCACCAGGCCAGTTTCCGGATGGGGCCGGCCGAGACGCTGGCCGATGTGCTCGCCGGGTACGCGGAGGCGACCCGGAACACCGCCGAGGTGATCGCCGGAATCGCCGACCTCGACCAGGCGGTACCGGTGCCCCGGGGCGTTCCGGGCTATCCGACCGACGTCGAGAACTGGTCGGTGCGCTGGGTCCTGGGCAATCTGATCCAGGAGACCGCCCGGCACGCCGGGCACGCCGACATCATCCGCGAATCGATCGACGGCGCCACCGCGTTCCCGCTGCTGGCCGCCGTGGAGAACTGGCCGGAGGATGGCTGGGTGAAGCCCTGGCGCCCGCCGTCGCCGACCTCGCCGTGATCATGGGCTCCGCCGCGTGATCGTGCGCTCTGCCGGTCAGCGGCGCGGGTGCCAGCGGAACCGGACCGTGGCCCCCGGTCGGGCCTGGGCGACCAGCCACATGTCGTCCGGGTGGACCACACCCACGACCGGGTACCCGCCGGTGGTCGGGTGGTCGGCCAGGAAGATGAGCGGCTGGCCGTTCGGCGGCACCTGCACGGAACCCCGGACCATCCCCTCGCTGGGCAGGTCTCCCCGGCCCCCGACGGTCAGAGGCGGGCCGGTCAGCCGTACCCCGATCCGGTCGCTCGCCGGGCTGACCTCGTAGCCGGCGCCGACCAGGGCCGCGCGACCGGCGGGGGTGAACCAGTCGTCCCGGGGCCCCCGGAACAACCGCAGCCGGGCCAGTTCCGGGATGGCGGGTCGGGGCGCGACGTCCACCGCCGCGGGTGGGCCGGTCGGGTCGCCCAGCGGCAGGCGGTGGCCGGTGGCCAGCGGCGGCGGGCCGGTGCCGGAGAGCAGGTCGGTGGACCGGCTGCCCAGCACCGGCGGTACGGCGATCCCGCCGGCCACCGCGAGATACCGCCGTACCCCCCGGTCGGCCGGCCCGATCCGGATGGTGCCGCCCGGTCGGACGTACACCGGCCGGTCCGGGTCCACCGCCCGGGAGTCGACCCGGAGCGGACCGGGCGCGCCGGTGACCGCGATCCACCGGGCCGCCGTCAGGCGCAGTTCCGCGCCCAGCAGCGTGATCTCCACCCCGGCGGCCGTCACGGGGTTGCCGACGAGCCGGTTGGCCAGCCGCAGGCTGTCCGGGTCGGCGGCGCCCGAGCGCGGTACGGCCAGGTGGGCCAGGCCGGGCCGGCCCAGGTCCTGGACGGTGCTGAGCAGTCCCGGCGCGAGGACCAGCAGCGCGGCGGACGGGATCACCCGCCCACCGCCCCAGGCTCGAGGACCAGCGCGGCGGACGGGATCATCCGTCCACCGTCCCGACCGGGAGCGCCAAGAGCGCGGCGGAGGTGGGCGCGGTCATCCGTCCACCGCCGTGAACCGGACCCGGGTGCCGGGGGTGAGCAGCGCCGGCTCCGGCCGGTTCTCGTCCCACAGCACCAGCGAGGTCCGGCCGATCAGTTGCCACCCGCCGGGCGAACGGCGCGGATAGACCCCGCTGTACTCACCGGCCAGCCCCACCGCGCCGGCCGGTACGGCGGTGCGCGGCGTGGCCCGGCGGGGCACCCGCAGGCTGGCCGGGGTGCCGGTGAGGTAGGCGAAGCCGGGGGCGAAACCACAGAACGCCACGGTCAACTCGGTCCCGGTGTGCGCCGCCACCACCTCGGCACGGTCCAGACCGGTGTGCCGGCAGACGTCGGCGAGGTCGGCCCCGTCGTACCGGACCGGGATCTCGACCGGTGGACCCGGCGGCGCGTCGGCGGCGGATCCGTGGTCCCAGCCCGCGAGCAGGGTCGCCAGCCGGGACCGGTCCGGCCCGTCCGGGCCGGCGTCCAGCAGCACCGAGCGGGCGCCCGGCACCAGTTCGACGATGCCGGCCAACTCCCCGGCGGAGCGCCGGTCGGCGAGGTGCCGGTGCAGGGCCCGTGCGGCCGGGTCGCTCGCCACCTCCAGCAGCCAGGACCACCGGCCGACCGGGAACACCCGTACCGGGGTCACCGCCCGGCGTCCACGGCGGCGACGACCTGGCGCCGAGCCTCGTCCAGGTAACTGTCGAGTTCGGTGCGGGCCGCCGCCCAGTCCCCGGCCAGCAACAGGCCGGCGATCTCGTGGTTGCGCCGCAGGTACGGCGCGTGGAACTCGCGGGGGTCGGTCAGCGCCAGGAAGCCCAGTCGCAGCTCGGTCATCAGGCGCCGGAACAGCTCCTCGATCCGGGGACTGGCGTGCACCGCGACGAGGAGAGCGTGGAACCGCAGGTTGGCGGTGCCGGCCGTCACCCAGTCGTCCGCCTCGGCGGCCCGGTCGGCCTCGGCCAGCCGGGCGGTCAGGGCCGGCTCGTCGAGGCTGGCCTCCCCGGTCCCGAGCAGGTCGACGGCGGCGAGTTCCAGCATCCGGCGTAGCCGGTAGATGTCGCGTACGTCATCGGCGGTCAGCCGGCGGACGGTCACCCCCTTGTGCGGCTCGTACGTCAGCAGATGCTCGTTGACCAGGAAACGGAACGCCTCTCGCACGGTGTTGCGGGACACCTGGAGGGCCTGCGCCAGGCCGCTCTCCGGCAGCGCGGTCCCGGGCTGGAACCGGCCCTCGAAGATGTTGTCCCGGATCACCTCGGCGGTCCGCTCGGCGGCGGTCGGCAGGGGGGCCAGGGAGGGCAGGTCGAGGGTCGGCGCCGAGCGGGGCCGCGCGGGTGGGCGGCCGTCCGGATGCACCATCTTTTCTCCTGTTGAAGAAATCGACCGTTGGGTGTCGACCGCAGCGGGTGCCGGCGTCGTATTGTCGTCGATTGTAGGACGATCGACATCCAACAACCTACGGGTGAGAGTCGAGGAGAGCAGGAATGAGCGAGCAGGAAGCGACGGTCGCGGTCGCCAGCGCGGCGCGGGCGGCGCGGGCGGCCAGCGGATCGATCGCCGCCGCCGGTGCCGAGCAGGTGGACGCGGCACTGCACGCGATGGCCCGGCTGCTCGGCGAGACCGCCGAACCGGTGCTCGCGGCGAACGCCGAGGACCACCGGGCCGGGCGCGCGGCGGGGATGGGCACCGGCCTGCTCGACCGGCTGCGGCTCGACCCCGAGCGGCTGCGGGGGATGGCCGACCAACTGCGGGCCCTCGCGGCCCTCCAACCCGAACCGGCCCGCCGGTGGGTCCGCGACCTCGACGGCGGGCTGGCGCTGCACGAGTGGCGGCGGCCGGTCGGGGCGATCGGCGCCAACTTCGAGGCCCGGCCCAACGTGGTGGTGGACATCGCCTCGCAGTTGGTGAAGTCCCACAACGCCGGGGTGCTGCGTACCGGGTCCGCCGCGCTGGGCTCCGCGATCGCGCTGGTCGACCGGGTGGTGGCGCCGGCCCTGGCCGAGGCGGGCATCGACCCCGACGCCATCCAACTGGTCCGCCAGCCGGGCCGGGAGTCGGCCGAGGCGCTGGTCCGGCAGCCCGAGCTGTTGCCGCTGGTGATCCTGCGCGGCAGCGGCGAGAGCACCCGACACCTGGCCCGCACGGCGGCACTGGCCGGCGTGCGTACGCTGGCCCACGCCGACGGTGGGGCGGTGCTCTACCTGCACCCGGCGGCCGACCGCGACACGGCGACCGACCTGGTGCTGCGCGGCCTGGACCGGCTCGGGGTCTGCAACCGGCTGAACCTGCTGCTCGTCGACACCGCCTGCTGGGACGAACTGGTGCCGGTCGTGGTGGACCTGCTGGCCCGGCAGGAGCCGAAGATCAACGTGTCGCTGCCGCCGCATCCGCACCCGCTCGGCCACGAATGGGCCCTCGACGACGGCAACGAGGCCACCGTGACGATCGCTCGGGCCGACGGTCCGTTCGACGCGGCCCGGATCGCCAACGAGGAGACCTCGGGACTGGCGGCGGCGATCGTCACCGAGGACGCCGACGCCGCGGCCGACTTCCTCGGCGCGTACGCCGGCACCGGCGGGTTCTGGAACGCCACGACCCGCCTGCTGGACGGCTTCAAGCTGCTGTCGGTGCCGGAGACCGGCATCAACATCGACCGGGTACCCGGTCCCCGCGGCCCGGTCACCTACCGCGACCTGTCCCTGCGGCAGTACGTCGTCGTACCCGCCGGGCGCCTGACCGCCGCCCGCTGAGGGCAGCGCCGGGCGTACTCCTGGTCAGCGTGCTGGCGCGAGGCGGCGCGAGGCGTGCGGGTCGGTGCCGGGCCCGCCGGGCCGGTCCGGCGCGTCGGGCTCGCCGTCGAGATGCGTGGCGAGGAAGTCCGCTACCAGCGCCCGGAGTTCGGGCCGGTCCAGGTCCAGACCATGGCCACCGTGGGTGACCAGGAGGTGGACCGGGTGCCCGGCGGCGAGCAGGTCGGTGGCCAGGTCGAGGCTCTGGCTCACCGGCACGGCGGCGTCCGCCGAACCGTGCGCCAGCAGCACCGGTACGCCCGAACCGATGTGGGTGGTCACGGTGGCGTCGGCGGTGAACGGGTCCTCCGGGGCCGGTTCGTGGCCGAGCAGCCCGGTCCACGGGTTGTCGTGCCGGCGCAGCCGCAGGAAGTCCGGCGCCAGCGGATCCACCGGCGGCCAGAAGGCCAGCACGCCGGCCACGTCGCCGGGCTCGTCCACCCCGCGCAGGCCGACGTGCAGGGCCAGCATCGCGCCGGCGGAGTCGCCGGCAACCAGCAGCGGGAGGTGCGGCTGCGCGGCCCGCGCGGCGCGGGCCGCGGCCCGGGCGTCGTCGAACTGGGCTGGCCAGGTGGCCTCGCCGGTGAGCCGGTACCGGCCCTGGACCACCCGCAGGCCGTGACCGGCCAACGCGGCACCGTCCTCGGTCGATCGGGAGTGCCAGCCACCGCCGTGCAGCCACAGGAGGTTCGCGCGAGTGGTCATGGGCCCCATCGTGCCCACCGCCCGCGGTGGCGACCAAACCGCTCTGCTATGGGCAGAAGGACCCGCCGTGTCCGCGTTGGTCGGGGCCCCGGCTCGGCCAGGCGTCGCCCGCGCCATCCGGTGACCCGTCCGCCCTGCCCGGGTGCGGCCGGCCGGACCGATTGGGCACGGACCAGCCGATCACCTCCCCGTACCGGACGAACCCGGCCGGCACGTCGGCCCGTTCACCCGGCCCGTCGCACCGGGCACACCGCCCGACGGGCCGGTCACAGTCTTCGGCGGGCCGGTCCGGCGGCGTATCCGGCCCGCCCCGCCGGTAGTAGTCGTCGCGGTGCAGGAACTCCACCGGCAACGACCCCGGCAGGTCGATCCCGCTCACCGGGTCGGTCAGCTCGGCCGCGAACGCGACCCCGGACGAGCGGGCCAGCAGCGCGTCCCGCTCGGTGGGCGACAGGTCGGTGATGGTCGGGTCGGCCAGCCGGAACCGGGCCACCGCCCGCCGGACCAGATGCGCCAGCTCGACCGGGGCGTCCGGGCCGGCGAGGTCGGCACCGCCGAGCGCCAGCGTGGGCTGGCGGATCGTCCGCAGCGAGTCGCAGACCAGCAGCACCCGGGCCGAGCCGCGCGGGGGCGCCGCGGGGTCGGCCAGGACGTGCAGCCGGGACGGCCACTGCCAGCGCACCTGCCCGGTGGCGATCCGGGTGGGCGGCTCCCGCCGGCGGTGCCGGGCACCACCGGTCGAGGTGGCGGCGGCGAGGGTCCAACCGGAGCAGACGTACGCGAGCCGCCGATCCGTCACGGTGACGTCGGCGGGTCGGGGCAGCGTCCAGACCCGCTGCTCGCTGTCCACCTGACCGGGCTGGAGCAGGTAGCCGGCGATCTCCGCGCGGCCTCGCCACAGCACCCGCTCGCGGTCCTCCAGCACGAGTTCGCGGCGCCACCCGAGCGAGGGCGTCGTGCCGTCAGCCGCTTCGACACCGTCCAACCGGTGCGGCCGGACGAAGAACGGAGCCGTGTCGGAACTCATCGGGGAAGGGCCTCCTGTCGACGACCTTCTTCCCCGTCAGGTTGCCGGCTGCGCCGGCCCGTGTCATGACGGTCGTTGAGGGGTCGGCCGGTCGGTCGCCGCGTACGAACGGTAGGTGCCGATTTCGTCCGGGCGGATGAGCCCGTCCTCGATCGCCCGGGCGAGCAGCGCCGCCTTCGACGCCGCCGGCCGGCCGACCCGGGCGTACTTGATGCGGGCCCGGTCGACGTACTGCTTGACGGTGTGCTCGCTGATCCGCATCCGACGCGCCACCGACGCCTTGGACATGGACTGGAACCACAGCAGCAGCGCCTCGCGCTCCTGATCGGACAGGGCCGGCCGGTCCGAGCGGCGGTCCCCGACGAGCGCGCCGGCCAGCGACGGCGGCACGTACGGGCGGTCGGCCGCCGCCGCCAGCACCGTACCCACGCAGTGCTCCCGACCCTCGTGCTTGGCCAGGAACGCCACCGCGCCGGCGTCCAGGGCCGCGAGGATCGTCTCCTGCTCGGTGTGCTCGGAGTAGACCACCACCCGGCGTCCGGCGCTGCTCAGCTCGGCCAGCCGGTCCAGCACCATCCGCCCGTGCAGGCGCAGGTCCAACAGGATGACCTCGGCGGTCCGGCCCGGCCCGGCCAGCAGGATGTCCGGGTCGTCGCCGGTCGCCACCACCAGCAGCCGGGGTTCGGCCGCCAACCAGGAGCGGACCCCCTCCAGCACGACCGGGTGATCGTCGATGATCGCGACGGTCACCCGGGGTTCCGCCGGGTTCACCGCGCCCGCCATCGGGCCTGCGTCCATACCGTCCCCCCGTCGCGTTCGGAGAACCAGTCGATCCCGTCGGTGTCGGGTCCGTCCCGGTCCGCCGAAGCCCCGCCGTCCGATCCGGCGCTGTCCGACCCATCCTCCGGCCCGGTGCCGCCCGGCCCGTCCGCTGGGCCGGCGCCGTCCCATCCGGCGGCGTTCCATCCGTCCGCCGGTCCGGGGGCGTCCGGCCCAGCGCTCGTGGTGACGCTTACGACCACCTCGTCCGGCTGCCCGACGACGGTCAACCGGGCCCACTCCCGGGCGGTGGCCAGGGTGGCGGCGACCGGGTCGGCCAGCCGGCGTCGCACCGCCACCGGCAGGTCCGGCAGCTCTCCCACGGTGACGAACTCGACGGCCACCCCGTGCCGCTCGGCGATGTCCGCGCAGGCCCGCAACTCGTGCAGCAGCGGATCCGGCACGTCATCGGACTCGGCGATCAGCCGGCGCAGTCGGGCCGCCGCGAGGGCGCACCGCCGCCGTACCGCCGGGTCCGCCGGGTCGGCCCGACCGTCGGCCAACTCGGCCAGTACGGTTCCGGCGTCGTCGCTGACCACGGCGAGCCGTTCCCGGCGCTCCCGGCGGGTGCGGGCCGCAGCCGCCCGTCCGGCGTCCAACCTGGTACGGGCGGCCGCCGTACCGGCGGTGCTGGTCGCCAGCCGGTTCAGGGCGCCCGCGCCGACCACCAGGATCACCGGCAGTGACACCGTGCCGTAGACGTACATGCCGAACCGGCTCAGGCCGGCGGCCCCGGTGGCGTCCTCGGCCAGCAGCGTGACGAACGCGATGCCGGCACCGGTCACCAGCACCCCGAGCAGGGCGGCGATCCGGCGGTGCCACAGCACCAGGGCGACGAACCAGCCCAGCGTCCCCCAACCCCAGTTGGCCGGGTGGAACAGCAGGTCACCCGGGACGAAGACGAAGGACGTCGCGTCCGCCACCAGGAGCGCGGCCAGCAGCGGCCAGGCCGGCAGCGGTACGCCCCACAGCAGCCCGGCGGCGGCCACCAACCCCACCCCGGAGAACACCAGCCAGGCGGCCCCCTCGGCCCACGGCACCCGGTACGCCGACCAGTTTCCGAGCACCGCCGGCAGGTTGATGGCCAGGTGCCAGGCGAAGGCGATCACCACGGCGGCGATCCGGGTTCCCCGGTCGGCGGTGGCGGCGACGGCCGCGGCGGCGTCCCACGGGCTCCGGCCAGCGGGTTCGGCCCGCGGCTGGCTACCTGACCGGGGCAGGTCGTCCGCCGAGCCGACCGGGGTGGGCCTCGCCGGCCCGGTCAGCAGGTCACCGGTCACCGGCCCACTCCGGGCCGGTCGGTTCCGGGCCGGTCGGCGCCGCGATGGTCGGCTCCGGGCCGATCGCGGACCCCGCCACCGGTGCCGGGGTTCGCCGGCCACTCCAGCCGGATCCGGGTGCCCCGGCCGGGCGCCGAGTCGACGACCGTCCGGCCGCCCACCTCGGCGAGCCGGCCGGCCATCGACTCGCGTAGTCCGTACCGGTGGGCCGGGACCGTGGCCGGGTCGAAGCCGGGACCGTCGTCGGTCACCTCGACCACGACGCCGCCGCCAACAGCGCTGAGCGCCACCCGGACGGCCGCCGCCGGCGCGTGCCGGTCCGCGTTGGCCAACGCCTCCGTCGCGGCGCCGACCAGCGCGACCGCCACCGGGGCGGGCACGGTCACCGGCGTGAACGCCGTGCTCAGCCGCCGACCGGCCAGCACGGCCCGCAACCGCTCGTCGAGCCGTTCCCGGGCCGCCCCGCCCGGCTCGGCGCCGGCTGCGGACCCGGCGCCGCCGGTCACCGACTCGGTGCGGGTACCGGCCAGTTCGGCCAGTGCGCGCAGGTCGGCCGCCGCCCGGTCGCGCAGCTGGTCACCGGCGCGGGCCGCGCCCAGGCCGACCACGGTGAGCGTGGACAGGACGGTGTCGTGCAGGTCCCGGTTCTGCTGCCGCTCGGTGGCCCGCGCGGCGCGTTCCACGATGGACTGCCGGACCGCCGCCTGGTAACCGCCGAAGGTGGCGTCCGCGCTCCGGGCGCTGCGCCGGGCCAGCCAGGCCAGGGCCGCGGCGGAAACCGTCTGGATGGTGAGGGTGGCGGCGTGCGCCGTGCCCTCGGCATCGTTGGCCGCCAGATGCGCGCCACCGGCGTACGCCCCGGCCACCAGCAGCCCGGCCGGGACCGACCACCGGGCCGGTAGGCCCAGCTGGGTGACGATGACCGTGGTGCTGGCCATGATGGCCACCCAGCTCACCTCACCGGGCAGCACCTCGGCGCTGACCAGGCGGCCGAGGAGCAGGCAGGCGGCCACGGTGAGCACCAGGTCGACCGCGATCGGCACCGGTCGCAGACCACGGCGCCAGGTAAACCCGGAGAACAGCAGCGACCAGGTGGTCAGAACGCTCACCGTGGCCACCAGCAGCGGGATCTCGACCGGAGGTCGTCGTACCGCGAGGGCCGCGGCGCCGCAGGCCAGTCCGGAACTACCGTGCAGGACGGCGCAGAAGACCGCGAAGACCCGGTCCAACGCCGACCCGGCCGGCGCGGTGGTCTCCGGTACGACCCCGGACCGTCCGCGATCGCCCTGCGGTGTCCCGGCGGCCAGCGCGGGTAGCGGGATCACCTGATCCGTCCGTCCTCCCGTTGCTCACCCGCGCCGTCGAAACGCACCTCTCAGCAGCAGATTGACGCGGAGAAACAGCATACCGGTCGCTCACCCTCCGTCGATCCCTGACCATCCCCGCGTATCGCTGGAGGGTCAGGCCTGGGCTGTCGGGTCCGGAGCGCCGGTGTAGGCGGCCGTGACCCGTTCGGCGGCGGCTCGGGCCGCCGGCTCGGGCGTGCCCGCCGTGATGCTCGCGACGGCCCAGCGGTCGCTGGACTCCCGGACGAAGCGCCGACCCTCGTCCGAGGCCATCCAGGCCGCGCCCTCGGCGGCGGGGTCGCCGGTGGGGCCTTCGGACAGGTACGTGGCAAGTCCCAGCAGCCCCGAGTCCCAGCCGATGCCGACGGCGCCCGGCCCGAACTGCTCCCACATGTGGTCGTCCACGTGCGCGACATGGGTGATCCGCAGCCGGCTCCGCCCCGGCTTCTCCTCCTGGAGATCGACCTCGATCCAGCTCACCTGGCCGCCGTACTCCCAGGTGGCGGTGAAGGCCCGCGGTGGTTCGCAGCTGGAGATGGTGCCCGAGGCGTTGCCCTCGAGCTGGAAGTGGCCGCCCACCTTGAGTTCGCCGCTGATCGGCAGGAACCACCGGGGGATCCGCTCGGCATTGGTGCAGGCGTCCCAGAGGTCCGCGAGATCCGTGTCGTACGCCTGGCTGATGGTCAGGACCCGGGCCTCGCCGGCGGCCAACCGCCGGCTGCCGAGCTGCCGCTCCACCGTGTTGATCTGGTGGTCCACCTCGATCATCGTTGCTCATCCTCTGCTGTTCGTGGGTTTGTTCCGTCGGATCCCGGCCTGCCGCCGGGCTCCGGTCTGGCGTCGGGCTGCGGTCTGGCGTCGGGCTCCGGGCTGGCGTCGGGCTGCGGTATGGCGCCGGGCTCCGGCTCGGTCGCGGCCAGTCGGCGTTCCCGGCGTCCCCGGGCCAACTCGGTGGCCAGGGCGGCCAGGCGCGGCGTCCAGAACCGCCGGAAGGGATCCAGCCAGGCGTCCACCTCGCGCAGCGGCGCCGGGTCGACCGCGTACAGCCGGCGGGCGCCGGCCGGGCGGACGGTGGCGAAGCCGCTGTCCCGCAACACCTTCAGGTGTTGTGAGACGGCCGGCTGGGAGATGCCGAACTCCGCCTGGATGGTCGCGCCGATGGTGCCGGCCGTCGCCTCGCCGTCGGCGAGCAACTCCAGGATCCGCCGGCGCACCGGATCGCCGAGCACCTCGAACGCGTGCATGGCGGCCAGTGAACAGGCTGGCCTTATATAAGTCAAGCCTTAGATAGCCGTGTCACCCGCCGGGCGGACCGGATGTGGCGGTGCGCCGATCCGGCGGACCGAGTGCGGCGGCACCCGGTCCCACCACGGAACCAGCCGCTCCAACTGCCCGGCCAGCCGCAGCAGCAGGTCCTCCCGGCCGTACCGGGCGACCAGTTGGACCCCGATCGGCAGGCCGGTGGCGCTCTGTCCGAGCGGCAGGCTGATGGCCGGCTGGCCGGACACGTCGAACACCGCCGTGAAGGGCCCGTACGCGAAGACCCGACTCACCCAGTCGGTGAGGGTGCCGGGCGGCTCGTCATACCGGAGGGTGCCGTGCGGCGCCGGTAGCTGGCCGATGGTCGGGGTGACCAGCAGGTCGTACCGGCCGAAGAACGCGCCCACCGCGCGGCTCACCCGGTGCTGCGCGTCGAACGCCGTCATCAGGTCGGCCACCGTCTGCCGCTCGGCCTCGGCGAGGAGCTGCCGGGTGACGGCCTCCAGCCGGTCCGGTTCCGGTGGCCGTGGCGCACGTCGGAACGCGTGCGCCAGGAACGCGGTCTCCGATCCGACCATCGAGGTGAGCACGTCCGGCCAGTCCAGCTCGGGAGCCGCCTCGTCCACCCCGTGCCCCAACTCGGCCAGCAGCCGGGCGGTCCGCACCACCACGGCGGTCACCTCCGGATCCACCGCCACTCCGGACCAGGGCCGGGTCATCAGCGCCACCCGCAACACGGGAAGGTCCGCATGCCAGTCCCGCGCGTACCGGCCGGTGGGTGGGGGCGCCGGCGACCTGTCTCCGACGCTCGGGCCCCGCACGGCGTCCAGCAGGTGCGCCACGTCCCGCACGGTACGGGCCAGCGCGAACTCGTGCAGCAGCCCGGGCACCGGCTCGACCGGGTCCGGCCCGGTCGGGGTACGGCCCCGGCTGGGCTTCAACCCGACCAGCCCGCAACAGGAGGCGGGAACTCGGATCGAGCCGGCGCTGTCATTGGCGTGCGCCACCGGCACCGCGCCGGCCGCCACCAACGCCGCCGCGCCGCCGCTGGAGCCACCGACCCCGCGCGACAGGTCCCACGGGTTGCGGGTCGGGCCGGTCCGCACCGGCTCGGTGGCGAAGTTCAACCCCAGTTCGGGCATGGTGGTCAGCCCCAGGGTGACCAGGCCGGCCGCCCGGAACCGGGCCATCAGGTCGCTGTCCCGCCGGGCCAGCACACCGTCGCGCAGGGCGCGGCTGCCGAGGAAGAACGGCACCCCCTCCGCCATCGGTCCACTGTCCTTGATCAGGAACGGCACACCGGCGAACGGGCCGGTGGGATCGGCGGCCAGGGCCCGCCGGAACAGCGGTACGGCCAGCGCGTTCACCCGGGCGTCCGCCAGCTCGATGGCCCGTCGGGCGACCTGCTCGACCTCGGCCGCGGTCACCTCGCCGGCCCGGATCAGTTCGGCCAGCCCCACCGCGTCGCACCGGGCGTACTCGTCGAGTTCCATCGGTCATTCCCCTCTGCCCGGAGCACACCGGCCGGGTTGGCGAGCCGTCGGTACCTGTCCGCGACAGCGCGACGGCTCCGGGCAGGCACCAGTGTCGGCCGGTGTCGGGTGTCGGAAAATCCCGAAGCCTGGGGATGTCGCCGGTCCACACTCCTAGGCATGACCGTGGGAGTGGAAACCGGCGTACGCGCCCTGACCGCGCTGGCGGTGTCGACGGTGGCCGAGCTGGGTGCCGGGATCTCCGCCGAGGTCGGCCGGCTGGTGCCGCACGACGGCTACCAGCTGCGCGCGTTGGACCCGGTCACCGGGGCCGGTTGCCTCGCGGTCGAGGAACACGGCTACGGCGCCGCGGCGTACCACCGACTGGAGCGCAACGAGGCGGCCGGGCGCGACCTGCACTCGCTGGCCAGCCTGGTCGCCGGGCCGAGTCCCGTTGGTGTGCTCGGTGCCGGCACCCGGGCGGAACGGCACAGCGAACGGCTGCACGAGCTGATGCCGGCCGCCGGGCTCGGCGCGGAACTGCGCGTCGCCTGCCGACTCGGCGGAACCGTCTGGGGCACGCTGACGCTGCTGCGCGCTCGCGGCGCGCGACCGTTCACGGCCGAGGAGGCTCGTCGGGCGGCCGGGCTGGCCGGCCCGCTGGCCGGCGCGATCCGCGCCTTCGTGGCCGGTCGCCGGTTGGTCCCGGCCCGTGGCGGGCCCGCCACGGGCCTGGTGCTGGTGGACGCCGACGACCGGGTCCGGGCCGCGTCCCCCACCGCCCGGGACTGGTTCGGCCGGCTGGTTCCGCCGGCCGTCCGGGCCGATGACGACGCCCTGTTCGGGAACGTCTGGAACGTCGTGCTCGCCGCTCGCCGGTCGGGAACCGAAGCGCTGTCCCGGATCCCGACCTGCCGGGGCTGGCTGGTGCTGCGGGCCCAACCGCTCGACGCGGCGGGGCCGGCCCCGACGTCGAGCCGGGATCTGGACCGGGCCCGGGATCAGGGACCGGGTCCGGTCGCCGGGTCGGGGCCGGGCGGCGGCGCGCTGTCCGGTCCCGGCGCGGCGGAGGTGGCGGTCACCCTCGGGTCGGCCGGCGTCGACGTCCTGCTGCCGGCGTTGACCGCCTGGTACGGCATCAGCGCCCGGGAGCGGGCCGTCCTCGACGCGGCACTGGCCGCCGTGCCACCCCGGCAGATCGCCCGGCGGCTCGGAATCTCGCCGCACACCGTGAACGACCACTTCAAGTCGATCTACCGCAAGACCGGGGTGAGCGGCCGGGACGAGCTGCTGGCCGGCCTCGCTGGATGACGCGGGTCAGCCGGGGCCGTTGTCGAGCCAGCGGCCGACGATCCGGCTCATCCCACCGGCCTGCGGGCGGAACCCGAGCGTGGCGTAGAACGCCGCCATGTCGTCGGTGAACAGCGCGACGTGCTGGCCGGGCACGGTGGCCAGCAGCCGGCGTACCACCTCGGCACCCACACCGCGACGGCGGTAGGGCGCCGCGGTCCAGATGTCCACCAGGTACGCGTTGCAGACGCCGTCGCTGAGGATCCGGCCGTTGCCGACGTACCGGTCTCCGTCGCGGGCGAAGACCACCGCGTGCGAGTTCTCGTGCGAGCGCCGGTACTGCTCCGGCGTCCGGCCGTTGTCAAAGCGGTCGACCCCGAGCGCCGCCTTCAGCGCCGCCCAGTCCACCCCGTCGATGTCCATCGAGAACTCGATCCCGGTCACCTGACCACCGTGCCAGACCGGTCAACCGATTACCGGGTACCCGCCGTGGACGCCTTCCCCGGATGCGAGGGATCCGGGTCGGCCGTACCAACCGACGCCTCGGCGGTGTCGAGGCCGAACAGCGGCAGGCCCGGCTCCAGGCCCTCGATGGTGACCGGCGGGTGGACCGTCCGTTCCCAGTCCGCGCGGGTCAGTCGCAGCCGCTGCGAGACGACCACCCGGCCGTGCAGGAGGTCGCGGGTGATCCCGTCGGGCCGGTAGCCGAGCCGCGCCGAGATGGCCAGCGGCGCGGGGTTGTCCACGAACGACGCCGTCGTCACGTCGGTGGCGTCGAGCCCGGCGAACGCCAGGTGCAGGATCCCGGTCCGCATCTCGGTGCCGAGGCCCTGACCCTGGTGGGTGAGGCCGAGCCAGGACGCCGTCTCGGCCTCGCGCAGGGTGGGGAAGTCCGTCGCCCGGATCTGCTGTACGCCGATGGGACGCCCCCGGTGGAAAACCGCCAGACTCAGACACCAGTGGGCCACGCTCCACGCGCCGAGCTGGCGCCAGTGACTCTGCACAACCGTCCGGGCCCGCTCGGCGGGGGAACCGTCGGTCCACGGGGTGAGGAAGGGCTCCCGGCCGGGCTCGTGCAGTCCGGCCGCGGCCACGTCGGCCAGGTCGGCCAACTCCTCCTCGGTGGGCAACCGGAGTTCCAGACGCGTCGTACGGACGCGCAGTCCCCGCAGCGGCCAGTGATCGATCAGCACGCCGGCATTGTCCAGGAGCGCATCGGTTCGGCGCACCCGGTTTACGCCGTCAGCCGTGCCGGCTTCGCCCGACCCACCGTCCGGCCCGGACGCCCGGCCGCGACGCGGGCGGCCGGACGTCCGGTACCGGGCGGCCCGGCGGGGGTCAGCACTGCCAGGCCCGTGGCCCGGTGGTGGGTTCGTCGGACCGTTCGGCCCGGGCGTGCCCCACCACCAGCCCGGTGTCGGAGACGGCCGCCGCCCGCGCGACCTGACCGGCGGGGACGGTGAGTTCGACCGCGGCGTGGTCCACCAGCACGGATCCACCGGCCACCACCCAGCCGGCGCTGCTCACCGCGTCACCCGGCGCGGCCATCTCCCGCTTGGTGCTCACCGGCCGTCGCGGCCCGACCATGGTCAACTCGCCGGTCCGCAGGTTCCACCGGGCGGCCATCCCCGACGGCCACAGACCGCCGGTCACCCAGTCGCCCCGGCCCGCATAGCCGGCGGCGGACTGGCCGGTCGGCAGCTTCAGCATCCGGCCCCGGCCGTGCTGGTCCCAGACGTACGCGGCGACGGCGACACCATCCTTGTACATCGCGCCCACGATCGTGCCGTCGTCGGTGAGGTCCAGGCCGTTGGCCCCGGGTGGAAGGGGCAGCCTGACCGGCTTGGTCGAGCCGGCGGGCCAGAGCAGGACGATGCTGCCCGCGCCTCCCATCTTCGCGCTCGGCTCCGCGTTGATCAGCACATCACCCGCCGCGTTGATCCTCGGGTTCGGATAGACGCGCCAGCTTCCCGCCGGGGTACGCAGCCGGGTGTACATGCCGTTCTCGTACCGGAAGACATACTCCTCGGACCCGTCCGTGGCCAGGCCGACCACCACACCGCTGGCGTTGACCGCGGTCGCCTGGACCGAGCTGCCGAGCTTCGGCAGGGCCCGAGGTCGCCCGTCGGTCCAGAGGATCGCCCGGAAGTTCTGACCGACGGTGCTGTTGCCGACGATGTACCTGCCGGTCGGGTCCACCGCGTCGGCCGTGGCCCTGGTCGTGGCGTCGGCCATCCCGGCCGGCACCGACAGTTCCACCATCCGGCACGGGCCGGTCGGGTCGGGAGTGCCGGACGGGGTCGGCGTGCCGGTCCGGCTCGGTGCGGCGCCCGCCGCGGCCGGCAGCGCCGTCCCGGTCGTACCCACCTGCTGTGTTTTCCCGGTCCCCACCCTGGCCATCACCGACGGCACCGCCAGCAGTACCGCGGTGGCCAGCACCGCGGCGCTGCCCGTCTGGACCGAGCGGCGTCGAAAGGCCCGCCGACGACCGGCCCGGACCAGCGCGTCCGTCTCGATCCGGCTCGACGGTACGTCGACCGCCGCCAACAACTCGCGTAGCTGCTCTTCCTCGTTCATCACTGGGTCCCCGCTCCCTTCGCGGTCGTGACCGGACGCCGCGTTCCGAGTACCTCGCGCAGGGCGGCCAGCCCCCGGGAGCACTGGCTCTTGACGTTGCCCGTGGAGCAGCCGAGAACCTCCGCGGTCGCCTCAACCGACAGGTCGGCGTAGAAGCGGAGCACCACGATCGCCCGCTGACCCCTGGGCAGGGCCCGCAGGGCGGTCAGCAGCGCGTCCCGCTCCTCCACCGCGTGATCGGGGGGCGACGGCAGGTCGGGGAGGCGGTCGCCGAGCAGCACCTTCGACCAGCCGCGCCGCTGCTCATCCAGGAAACGTCGCACCATGATCCGGTGTACGTACCCGTCGAGGTTGTTCACCCCGGCGGTCCGCTTCCAGTTCACGTAGAGCGCCGTGAGCGTCACCTGGACGATGTCGTCGGCCTGGAAGGCGTTGCCGCACAACAGGTACGCCGTGCGGTGCAACCGGGGCAGCCGCGCGGTCACGTACTCGACGTACTCCCGTTCGTGGTCGGGCCGCATCCCGCTCCCTTCGCATCAGTCTGGACGTGGCGTGTCCGTCGGCTCGCTGGACATGGCGTGTCCGTCGGCTTGTCGGACGTGGCGTTTCCGTCGGATTGATGTCGGAGCCGGACCACCGGAAGGTTGCACGGACGACAGACTCAACCCTGGACGAGCGTGGCGAAGTGCTCGCCGTGGTTGAGCCGGTCGATGAGGTCGAGCACGGCCTGTTTCCCGCCCCGCGCGTCGACCCACCGGTACACCCGGCAGGCGGCCCTGGCGTACACCTGCTCGTCCGAACCGGCGGCGCGCAGCCAGGCCGACAGTGTTTCCGGCAGCGGCTGCGCGGCGGCGTCTGTCCCCGGCGACGCCTGTGCGGTCGCGTCCGTACCCGGCGACGCCTGTGCGGTCGCGTCCGTACCCGGCGGCGCCTGTGCGGCGGTGTCGCGGCAGCGGTCCTGGGCGGACGGCGGCAACAGGTACCGCGCGTCGTTCGAGACCAGGACGGCGAGCCCCTCGTCGAACCACTGGGGGACCTGGTCCCGGTGGGACCCGAGGCGCGCGTGGAACTCGACGTGCGACAGCTCGTGTGCGGCGATCACCGGATCGATGCCGCGAGGCGAGAGCATCAACGCCCGGTTGCGTACCGCGATGCCCCGCTCGCCGCCGCCACCGATCCGGCGATAGCAGCCGGACGTGAAGCACGCCAGCACGGTCGGTTCGCTCTCGCGTCCCCCGTAGAAGTCGTCGACCCGCTGGTTCCCCTCCTGGTACGCCTCGACGAGCCGCTGCCGGTCGGCGTCCGACCGGCCGCGCTCGACGTACAGGCCGTCCTGCACCGCCACCAGCCCGTAACAGCGCGGGCAGGTGGTCGCGGCGACCGACGGGAACCTCAGCACCAGCACCGCGCCCACGGCCAGGACCAGAACCACCAGGCCGGCCGCCAACCACGGCCAGCGCCGCCGTCGACGCGGTTGGCTACTCATTCGGTCTCCCCCTCGGTCCCCGCTCGGACCCGGAGTATCACCGGTCCTCCGAGCCAGGCTCAAGTGGATCAGGGGGCGGCGACCGCGAGGACCGCGGATGCGATCGCCAGCGCGAAGTAGGCGCCGGGGATCGCGATGTTGTGGAAGACGCGGGCCCGGACGTGCGTCACCAGGGCTCCGGCGAAGAACAGGACGAGTCCGATCGCGGCAGCGAACCCGAGGGGTCGCAGGCCGAGCAGCCCCAGCAGGAGCCCGGCCGCTCCGGCGCCTTTGAGGACCCCGAGCGGGATCAACCAGGGCCTCGGCACACCCACCTCCGCCATGTTGGCGAGGACGAACCTGGCCCGCATGAGATCGGCGACCGCCACCCACGCGTTGGCCACAATGGTGACCACGGTGACGATCACGTAAGTTACCAGCACTTTTCGTTCACCCTCTTTTCGTTTCTCCGGCTGCCGGGACCGGCGTCGCGGACGGATCAAGCCTCGTCAGGAGGCCATGCCTGCGTCCAATAGCGGTATCCATAACCTGATGGCATGGACGTCGACACTCGGCTGCTGCGCTCCTTTGTCGCCGTCGCCGAGGAAGGGAATCTCACCCGGGCGGCGGAACGGCTGTTCGTGTCGCAGCCGGCGCTGACCAAGCAGATAAGGCAGTTGGAGAGCCGGCTGGGAACGCCGCTGTTCGTCCGTTCCCGGGCCGGAATGACACCCACCGCGGCCGGACAGACACTCGCCGAGCGGGTACCCACGGTGCTGGCCGGGTTCGACCAGGCGATGCGAGAGGCGCGGAGCGCCGCCAGCCGGGCCGCCCGGGTGCTGCGGGTCGGATCCCTGGCCGGCGCCGCCAACGAGGCCACCCAGCAGATCATCGCCACCTTCGTGCACCGCCGGCCGGGCTGGCGGGTGGAGATGCGCGCCGCCGCCTGGACCGACCCCACCGCCGGGCTGGCCAGCGGCGACACCGATGTCGCCCTGCTGCGACTGCCCTTTCCCAGGCAGGACAGCCTGCGTACCGAGGTGCTGTTCACCGAGCCTCGCTGGGTGGTGCTACCGGTCACCCACCCGCTGGCCGGGCGCGAGCACATCGCCTTCCGGGACCTGTGGGACGAACCGTTCGTCGCCGCCCCGGCCGAAACCGGCTGGTGGCGGGACTGGTGGCTGGCCGTCGACGAGCGGGAGGGCCACCCGGTCCGGATCGGAGCCGTCACCGAAAGTGGCCAGCCCGAGGACTGGCTGACCGCGATCGCCAGCGGCCACGGCATCGCGCTGGCCCCCGAATCGGCGGCCCGTTACTACGGACGCCCCGAGCTCACCTATCGGCCCGTCACCGGCGTCAGCCCCAGCCAGGTCGGCGTCGCGTGGCCGGCGACCGCCGACACCAACCCCGTCGTCCAGGACTTCGTCCGCTGCTGCCTGGACAACAGGTCGCTCCGTGGCGGGGTGCCGGTCCGCGGCACCGGGTGACCCTGGCCGGCGTACGCCTGGTCACGGGTGACGCGATGGGATCGAGGCGGGGTCGATGCCGGCCGAAGATGAGTGACCAGTGCCGTGGCCACGCCCCGCACGGGTTCCGGCGGCCTCGGCCGTACCAGCTGGGGATGCATCCGGCTGATCCGGCCGATCGATCGGTGATCGTGATGGCTGCGATTGTTGATCGGATCTCGATCAGATGTGCGGTGCCGTCGTCCAATGGACGGGAACGGCCGATCACCGTCGCGCACCGTAACCAGGAGGTCGCCATGCCCACTGTCACCGTTCTTCAGGGTCCCCGCACCGTCGACCTGAAACGCGCCTTGGTCGAGCGGATCACCGACCCCTTCGTCGACACACTCGGCGTAACCGCCGACACCGTGCAGATCCGGATCCAGGAGACCCCTACCGAGAACTGGGGCCAAGGCGGGGCCCTCACCGCCGACAAGCGCTGAAGCGGTCCGGACGACGGAGAGGGATTCGACATGCACGCGTGGATACCCGGACGGCGCGGCGCCGAGCCGATCATCATGGCCGAGGTCGATCCTCCACGACCGGCGCCGGACGAGGTCATCGTCTCCGTCGAGGCGTACTCGATCAACCGGGGCGAGACGTTCCTGCTGGAGGCGCCGCCGCCGGGCTGGCGACCGGGCAAGGACGTCGCTGGTACGGTCGTCCGCGCCGCCGCCGACGGGGGTCCCGAGGTCGGCCAGCGGGTGGTCGCGCACCCAGCGCAGGGTGGCTGGGCGCAGGAGGTGGCGGTACCGGTCAGCAAGGTCGCCGCCCTCCCGGCCACTCTGGCGACCACAACGGCCGCCGCCCTGCCGTTAGCCGGCCTGACCGCGCTGCGGATGGTCCGCGTGCTCGGACCGTTGGCGGGTCGCCGGATCCTGCTCACGGGGGCTTCCGGCGGCGTCGGCCACTACTTCACCGAGCTGGCCGCCGGCCAGGGCGCGCTTGTCACGGTGGTCGTCGCCACCTCGCAGCGGGGCCGGCGGCTGATCGAGTGCGGGGCCGCGGAACTGGTGGACGACGTGGAGAAGGCCGAAGGTCCCTTCGATGTGGTCGTCGAATCCGTCGGTGGGCCCACCTTCTCGACCGCCTGGTCGCGGCTGCACCCGCGTGGGTTGTTCCTGTGGCTCGGGCAGGCGAGCCGGACACCGCCCACGATGGACTTCTTCGACTGGCGCGGCGGCGCGAGCGCGACGATGCGCAAGTTCAGCTACCTGGACAGCGACATCCCAGACGGCGAGGACCTTTCCACGCTGGTCCGGCTCGTCACCGGCGGCCACCTGCACCCCGAGATCGGCCGCGTCGAGACCTGGCGCAAGACACCAGAGCTGCTGCGCGCGCTGGTGGCCCGAGAGATCCGCGGCAACGCGGTCCTCACCATCGATTCGCAGCGCGACGCGCATGTTGCACAACATGGCTGAGCGCGACCTGCCAGCAGACCGAGTAGAAGGAGTAGAGATGTCCGGCACCGAACGAAGCAGGGCCGTCGTCCGCGACTATGTCGCCTCCCTGCAGAAGGGTGACGTTGACGCACTACGGGCGAGCTTCACCTCGGACGCGACCTGGTGGCTGCGCGGAGACCTACCCGTATCGGGAACGTGGACCGGGCCGGGAGAAATCCTCGACACCTTCCTCGCCGCGATGGTGGACCGCCTCGATACCAGTAAGCCAGTCACCCAGGTACTCAGGGGAATCGTCGCGGACGGCGACACTGTCGTCGCGGAGTGGACCAGCCGTGCCACCACCCGTAACGGCCAGCGCTACGAGAACGACTACGCCGTCGTCTTCGTAGTCCGCGAAGGAAAGATCGCCGCAGTGCGCGAGTACTTCGACACGGGGTACGCCCAGCGGGTCCTTTTCGGTGATCCAACGGGCGATCAGTCGTGAGCGGCTATCGCACAGGCCCGGAGTAGGGGAGCCACCGTCCGCGACGTCGCGTCCTCCCGGACCGCCAGCGCGGTCGGCATGACGAGCTCGGGATCGGTGGGCCGAAACGCCACCCGGGGCAGGTTCAGGGCACGGGCGTGGGCCTCGTACAGCACGGTCCAGTTCGCTGGACCCGCGGTCATCGCGGCCAGAGTGTTTTCGAGCGTGTCTGGGTGGGCTCCGGGTATCGGCGTGAACCCGGCCGCCGCGCAGGCGCCCAACAAGAGGTCGACCAGTGGCGGGTTGAGCCGGCGGGGCGCGATCCGCAGCGGAAGCTGCGCCAGCGCGGCCAGCCGGACGACGCTCGACCCGGCCAGCTCGTGAGTGGCGGGCAGCGCCACCAACAGTCGATCCCGCCACACCTCGATCAGTTCCACGCCGGGTGCGGACGGCACCCCACGGACGAACGCGGCGTCGAGCTGCCCGCTGGCCACCCGCTCCAGGCGGGCCCGGGTCGGCGCGCTGACCAGAGCCGCCTCCGTGTCCGGCTGAGCTTCCCGCAGTGCCTGGAGTACCCGTGCCAGCCGGTCGCCCAGGCCGGTGCTGCTGCCCAGCCGCAGGGTCCGGGTCGCGGTCCCGCTCGCCGAGGCCGCGACCGCCAGCCGAGCCCGGTCGGCGGCGGTCAACACGGCGCGCGCCTCGGGCAGCAACCGGTTTCCGGCGGCGGTCAGCCGCACGGTCCGCGCTGACCGGTCGAACAGGCAGACCCCCAACTCGCGCTCCAGCCGGGCGACCTGCTGGCTCACTGCGGGTTGGCCGATCGACAACCTCTCGGCCGCACGCCCGAAGTGCAGCTGCTCTGCGACAGCCACGAAGTACTCAAACTGACGCAACTCCATGCGCCCATACTGACAAATCTTCCGAGCAGGTAACCGGCCACGTCGCGTGACCACGCGACGCCGTCTCGCTGTCGCCCTCGACCACCGCCACAGCCGTCACGACGGACCTTCGCATCCAGGCGAAAGATCGCGAACTCCGCGCCCTCGATCAGGGTTGAGGGTTTCGTCTGCTGACAGGTTGGGTGCGCCCGGCAGGATTCGAACCTGCGGCCTTGGGATTAGAAGTCCCCTGCTCTATCCGCTGAGCTACGGGCGCCAAACGGTGCGCCAAGAGGGTACCCGGGAGCAGGGTCCAGGGAGATACCCGATAACCAGGGATGACCGAACCGGCGAGGCCATACTAGGTTTTCCGGGTGAAGGTGACGCGTACCCGGTTTCTGCCGGTCCTGTTGTCGGCGGCCGACCCGCAGGTGGGCCCGGACCACGTGATCGACGAGTTCACCGAAGAGGTCGGCGTCGCCTACTCCTACGGGCCACCGTACGGGCAGCGGTTGGTGACCTGGGCGGACCTGGACCAGATCGGGGTGCCCCGGCGGGTGCTGCGCCGGACGGCGCTGGAGAACCTGGACCGGGCGTTGGTCCGGCTGCGGATCGACGGGCAGCCGCCGGCGCCGATGCTCTCCTTCACCGGCCTCGAACGTGGCCTGGAGTCCTCCGCCCTGCTCGCCGACGAGGTGTGGCTGGATCTGGTCAACGCCGTGCCGGGCGATCCGGTCGTCGGGGTACCGGCCCGGGACGTGGTGATCCTGACCGGTACCGGGTCGCGGCCCGGCCTCGAACGGGTCCGGCGGGCCGTCGACCGGATCTTCTTCGCCGGCAACGATCACCTGCTCAGTCGGGACCTGCTGGTTTGGAACCAGGGGACATGGCTGCCGTACGAGCCGACGCCGGCCCGGGCCGGGACACCGTACGAGCCGAGGTCGGGTCCGCCAGCTCGGGCACCGTACGAGCCGAGGTCGGGTCCGCCGTACGAGCCGCCGAGGTCGGGTCCGCCGTACGAGCCGCCGAGGTCGGGTCCGCCGTATGAGCCGGAGCCGCAACCCCAGCCGTGGGGCGACCGGCCGGCGTACGCGCCGCAGTCTCAGTCGTGGGACCGGCCGGCGTACGAGGCGGAGCCGGAGCCGCGGTCGTGGGACCGGCCGGCGCCGGAGCCGGAGTGGGCTGACCGGCCGGCGCCGGAACTGCCCCCGGGGGCGCGTCGGTACCATCCGCCGGCACCGCGAGCGGCTGACGACCCCGCGGAACTCTGGTCGGATCCGCCGAGGCGTCCCGCAGGGCGTCGTCCCGGACCACGAAGGCGTCCACCCAGCGACCCAGCTCGCTGAACAGGCGTTCCCGGACCGCCGGGCCGGACAACGTGAGGTCGTGCATCCCGCCGTCGAAGCGGGCCACCGTGACGTGTTGGCCGAGCCGGGGTGCCCAGCGCACCATGTGTTCCACGTCCAGCACGGCATCGGCGAGTGCCGCCGAGTCGTGCCACCGGCTGCCCCGGAAGGTCCGGGCCGAGCAGGCCAGCAGGATCGGCGCCGGGATCGCCAGTCCGGCCCGCAGCCGCCGCTGGGCCGCGCGGATCGCGCCGAGCCAGCCGGCCCGGACCGGGAAGCCGGCGAGCGGCTTCCAGTCCAGGTCGTAGCGCCACTCACCCCGGTGGTCGGCGTGCAGGCTCTGGCCGTACACCGGGGAGAGCGTGCGGGGCACGGCGCGGTACGGCGCGCGGCGGCCGACCCGGGCGACGACGGCGGCCAGGGGCCGGCGGACCAGCCACGGGGCGTTGATGTCGAAGAACGGGCTGTTCAGGAACAGTCCGTCGACCAGGCCGTCGGCGCGGCGCGCGTCGGCCCAGACGGCCGCGATGAGTCCACCGGTGGAGTGGCCGTTGATCAGCAGCACGTCGTTGCCGTCCGCCCGGATGAGCCGGGCGGCCTCGTCCAGCTCCGGGAAGTACTCACTGAGGTCCCGGCAGAAGTTGGGCGTCTGGTGGGGCAGCAGGCTGCGACCGTATTTACGCAGGTCGAGCGCGTAGAAGTCCCAGCCACGGGCGACGAAGAAGTCGGCCAGGTGGGTCTGGAAGAAGTAGTCGACGAAGCCGTGCAGGTACAGCACCGCGCGGCCGGTGCGGTTCGTCGCCCGCCGCCGGACCAGGGTCGCGACGACCGGTCCCTCGTCGTCGTGGCCGAGGTCGATGGTCTGGCACTCGTACGGCGGGCCGAGCACATCGGGTTCCACCTGCTCGACGGTAGCGCGCCATAGCAGAGCTTTGCTTGATCAGGTTGTTTTCCACAGGCCGCCCCGTTGTCCACAGCCAGGGAACCGGTGCTGGTGACGGCTCCGGCGTGGACCGAGGCTGGATGGCGAGCCGGTTCGGACCGCAAGCCTCGACCAGTGGAGACGAGATGTTCGATACGTACGTAACGATCGTGGGCAATGTTCTCACCGCCCCCGAATGGCGGCGGACCACCCAGAGCGCCACCCTGGTGGCCAATTTCAAGATCGCCTCGACCGCCCGCCGGCTCGACCGGGACACCGGGCGCTGGATCGACGGGAACAGCCTCCGGGTCCGGGTCAACTGCTGGCGCCGGTTGGCCGAGGGAGTGGCGGCCTCGGTCATGGTCGGTGACCCGGTGGTGGTGGTCGGCCGGCTCTACACCCGGGACTGGACCGACGACGCCGGGACCCACCGCACGCTCTACGAGTTGGAGGCCGTGGCCATCGGACACGACCTGTCCCGGGGCCGGGCGAAGTTCGTCCGGAACCGGCCCAACCTCGCCACCAGCACCGTCGAGGACGACGAGGCGGAGGCGCGGATCAGGGGCGAGGCCAGCGAGTCGGTGCCACTCTCCGAGGCTCCTTCGCGGCCGGGTGAGGTTCCCGTGGACGAGGACGGGGAGCTGGCCGACGAGCCGTTCCCACCCTCCGGCGGCTACCGCTCGATCGTCGCGGCCGACCGGCGATTCCTCGGGTACGGGTCGCCGGACGGCGTCGAGGAGGACGGGTTCATCGTGCCCGGCGACGACGCCGATGAGCCGGTCGATGTCGATGAGCCGGCCGATCGCCGCAAGCCGGTCGGCCTCGATCTGGACCTCGGTCCGCTGCTCGACGTCGACCGCGAGATCGGGCCGGCCGACGTGTCCGGGTCGGCCAACCGTGCCGGGTCGGCCGACGGAGCCGGGTCGGCCGACGGAGCCGGGTCGGCCGACAGGACCGGGGGGACCGGTCCGGAGACGACCGGTGGACCGGAGGGGACCGGCTCGGAGACGCCCAATGGACCGGCGGTGGGGGCCGGTCCGGAGACGACCAGTGGACCGGCGGAGGGGTCCGGTCCGCGGGGTCGACGCGGACGGGCGCGGGCCACCGCCGGCGTCTGACCGTGGGCCGGCCGGGCGGCGGATCCGTCCGGCCGGCCGGGCGCCGCTCGCGGCAACGGGCGGCGCCAGCGGTGGGGAGGCGGTCCTGGGCGGCACCGGGAGGCCGCCTCCCCACCCACCAGCGAGGGCCCTAGGCTGCCCGCACGGACCTGACCGAGGGGGAGGGCATGGACCTGGGACGAGCGGTGCGGGCCTGGCCGGCGGACGCGGTGGGGCTGGCCGCCGGCTATGCGGCGGATGCCGTGTTCGGCGATCCGGCCCGGTGGCACCCGGTGGCCGGGTTCGGCCGGGCGGCTGCCGCGTTGGAGCGGCGGACCTACCGGGACGCCCACGGGGCCGGTGGCACGCACACCGCCGTCGCGGTCGGGGCCACGGTGCTGCTCGGGGTGGCCGGTGCCGCGCTCACCCGGCGCAGCCCCGTGGCGCGTGCCGCGCTGGTGGCCGCCGGGACGTGGGCGGTGCTCGGCGGGCGGACGCTGCGCCGGGAGGGTCGGGTCATGGCTCGGGCGCTGAGCCGGGACGACCTGCCCGGTGCCCGGGCCCGGCTCAACCACCTGTGCGGCCGGGACCCGTCCGAGCTGGACGAGGCCGAACTCGCCCGGGCGACGGTTGAGTCGGTCGCCGAGAACACCGCCGACGCCGTGGTGGCGCCGCTGTTCTGGGGAGCGGTGGCGGGGCTTCCGGGGCTGCTCGGCTACCGGGCCGTCAACACCCTGGACGCGATGATCGGCCACCGCTCCGCCCGGTACGCCCGGTTCGGCACGGTGGCGGCGCGGCTGGACGACCTGCTCAACCTGGCACCGGCCCGGTTGACCGGGCTGCTGACCGTCGCCGTCGCCCCGGTGGCACACGGCGACCGGGAGCGGGCCTGGCGGGTCTGGCGGCGCGACCGGTCCGCCCATCCCAGTCCCAACGCCGGGCAGTGCGAGGCGGCGATGGCCGGCGCCCTCGGGGTGCGGCTCGGCGGTCGCAACGTCTACTCGGGTCGGGTGGAGGTCCGGCCGTACCTCGGTGACGGGCCGCGACCGGAGTTCCGGCACATCACCCGGGCGGTGCGGATCTCCCGGGCCGTGGGCCTGGCCGCGGTGTGCGGCGCCGTCGTCGTGGCGACCGTCCGGTCCGGGGCGGGGCGGCGTCGGGCTGCACGCGCCACCGCGTCCGGGTCACCGGGTGGACGTCCGTGAGCGGCGGGCTGCTGGTCGCGGGGACCACCTCGGACGCCGGCAAGAGCGTCGTGACCGCCGGCATCTGCCGCTGGCTGCACCGCAAGGGTGTCTCGGTGGCACCGTTCAAGGCGCAGAACATGTCCAACAACTCGGCGGTGGTGGTCGGGACCGACGGCCGGGGTGGTGAGATCGGCCGCGCCCAGGCCATGCAGGCCGCCGCCTGCGGGCTCGCCCCCGACCTGCGGTTCAACCCGGTCCTGTTGAAGCCCGGCAGCGACCGTTCCAGCCAGGTGGTGCTGCTGGGCGAGGCCGTCGACACCATCGACGCGGCCAACTTCCGGGCGCTGCGCCCTCGACTCGCCGAGACGGCCTTCGCCGCGCTGACCGAGTTGCGCGACCGGTACGACGCGGTGATCTGCGAGGGCGCCGGCAGCCCCACCGAGATCAACCTCCGCGACACCGACTACGTGAACATGGGCCTGGCGAGACAGGCCGGGCTGCCGGCGATCGTGGTCGGCGACATCGACCGGGGTGGCGTCTTCGCGGCGATGTTCGGCACCCTGGCCCTGCTGGACGCCGCCGACCAGGCGCTCCTGGCCGGGTACGTCGTCAACAAGTTCCGTGGCGATCTCGACCTGCTGCGTCCCGGACTGGACATGCTCACCGAGGTGACCGGCCGGCCGACGTACGGGGTGCTGCCGTGGAACGTCGACCTCTGGCTCGACGCGGAGGATTCCCTCGCCTATGGCCGGGTGCTCGGCCGGCCCGCCGCGCCGCGCGGCACCGAGTGGCTGGACGTCGCGGCGATCCGGCTGCCGCGCATCTCCAACGCGACCGACCTGGAGGCGCTGGCGGTCGAACCGGGGGTCCGGGTCCGGTTCACCGTCGAACCGGCCGAGATCGACGCCGCCGATCTCGTGGTGCTGCCCGGCACCAAGGCCACCGTCGACGACCTGGACTGGCTCCACCGGACCGGCCTCGCCGACGCGGTACGCCGGCACGCCGCGGCCGGTCGGCCGGTGCTGGGCATCTGCGGCGGGTTCCAGATGCTCGGTCGGCGCGTCCACGACGACGTCGAGAGCCGGCGGGGTGAGGTGACCGGCCTGGGGCTGCTGCCGACCGAGGTGGTGTTCGAACGGTCCAAGACGGTGCTGCGGTCCACCGGCACCGCCTTCGACGCCGTCCCGGTGGACGGCTACGAGATCCACCACGGTCGTGTCGTCGCCACCGGACCGGGTTGCGAGCCCTTCCTGACCTACTCCGACGGCCGACCCGAGGGAGCGGTCCTGGGCGGGGTGTTCGGCACCCACTGGCACGGCGCGTTCTGCGCCGACGGGTTCCGCCGCCGGTTCCTCACCGAGGCGGCCCGGCTCGCCGGTCGCCACGGGTTCCGGGTGGCCCCGGAGACCTCGTTCGAAGCGGTCCGCGAGCGGACCCTCGACCTGCTCGGCGATCTGGTGGAGGAGCACCTGGACACCGACCGGCTCTGGCGGCTGATCGAGTCCGGACCCCGACCCGGCCTGCCGTTCGTCCCGCCCGGCGCACCACCGGCCCGACCCCGGTAGCGGCGCACCATCGGCCCGACCCCGGTAGCGGCGCACCATCGGCCCAACCCCGCCGGTCCGGCGCCGGTAGCGGCGCACCACCCCGGCCCGGGCCTACCGGTGGCAGGCTGGGTACCGACCTACCCTCGAACGGCGGAGGAAACGAGCCGGTGTCGACGCTGGAGACGTACGCGGAACTGGCCCGGCGGATCCGGGCGGCGCCGGCCCGACTCGGCGGCGTCCGGCTGGTCGCCGTGGACGGACCCAGCGGCGCCGGCAAGACCCTGTTCACCAAGCGGCTCGCCGCCGCGCTGCGCACCGTCGGGGCCGGTCAGCCGGTGCCGGGCGCGGTCACCGTGCTGCACACGGACGACCTGCTGGACGGCTGGGACGACCAGTTCACCTTCTGGAGCCGCCTGGAGGAGCAGGTGCTGACGCCACTGCGGTCCGGCCGGCCGGGCGGCTACCACCGGTACAGCTGGCTGCGCGAACGGTTCACCGACGCCCGGATACCGGTGCCGGCGCACGGCGTGCTGCTGCTGGAGGGGGTCAGCGCGGCCCGCGCCGTGATCCGCCCCGAGTTGTCCCTCGCGGTCTTCGTCACCGCCGACGAGACGTTGCGGCTGGACCGGGCCCTGGCCCGGGACGGCGCCCGGCTGCGGCCCCAGCTGATCCGCTGGCGGGCGGCCGAGGTCGGGCACTTCGCCACCGACGGTACGGCCGAGGCCGCCGACCTGATCGTCGACGGGGCGCCCGGCGGGCTGCCCGACCCGGAGCATCGGTACCAACGCCTGCGGTGATGGGTTGCCGCAGGGCATGGACGTGGCGGGCCGGCTGCGGCACGATCGGGGCGTGGCCCGCCGGGCACGAAGGCCGGCGGCGGGGCCGGCCGGCGAGCGGAGACACCCATGACGACTGCTGACGAGACCGCCGCGCTACCGGCCCGGCGCCGGGTGGTGCTCACCGGGATCTCGTCCCGGGCCTGGGAACATCCCGCCGACCGGGGTGCGCTGACCGCGTTGCGCGAGCTGCGCGGCTTCGACGAGGTGGTCAAGGCGTTCTTCGGGATGTGGAACGAGCGGTCGTTCCGGCTGTCGTACCTGGCCGCCGGGATCCGCGTCGATCATCGCCAGTATCCCCGGGTACACCAGCGGTACGCCGAGGCAGCCGCCGCGCTCGACCTGCCCGACCTGCCCGAACTGTTCGTCACCCAGTCGCCGATGATCACCGGCGAGGCGGTGGGCCTGGACCGGCCGTTCGTCGTGCTCGGCTCGGCGGCGGTCAACCAGCTGGACGACGACGAACTGCGCTGCCTGCTCGGCCACGAACTCGGGCACGTACGCAGCGGGCACGCCGTCTACAAGACGATGCTGACCATCCTGACCCGGTGGGCGGCCAACCTCAGCTGGCTGCCGGTGGGCGCGCTCGCGCTGCGGGCGATCATCGCCGCGATGCTGGAGTGGTGGCGCAAGGCCGAACTGTCGGCCGACCGGGCCGGATTGCTGGCCGGCCAGGATCCGGCCGCCGCCACCCGGCTGCTGATCAAGCTGGCCGGCGGGGGCGACCTCAGCCAGATCGACACGGCGGCGTTCCTGGAACAGGCCAGCGAGTACGAGGGCGGCGGTGACCTGCGGGACAGCGTCCACAAGCTGCGGATGACGGCGTGGAGCACCCATCCGGTGCCGGTGGCCCGCGCCGCCGACCTGCGCCGGTGGGTCGACTCGGGGGCGTACGGCCGGATCCTGGCCGGTGACTATCCCCGGCGCACCGAGGACGCCACCTCCTCGGTGACCGACGAGATCAGGGCCGCCGCCGAGTCGTACCGGGAGGACTTCGGTTCCTCGGCGGACCCGCTGGTCGGCCTGCTGCGCCGGCTGGGCGACGGCGCCGGTGACGTCGGTGCGTTCGTGGGCGGCGGTGTCGGCCGGGCGCGGGCCTGGGCCGGCTCGGCCGGCGAGGCCGCCGCGCGGGCCGCCCGGGCCCGGCGACCCGGCCAGCCGGGCGGCGGAACCGACGACTACCGGCCGGGACCGGGCGCCGGCGCCGGACCGGACGGCGGCTGACCCATCCCGGGTACGCCGCCGGCCCGGCCCCGCGCGCCGGCGGTCAGCCCGGCGGCGCCCGGCCCGGGGTGGGGGCGCCAGCCCCGGCCGTCGGTCCCGGTGCGGCGGCCTACGATCGCGGTCATGACCACAGCGATCCTCAGCGAGTCCGACCTGCGTGCCGCCGTCGAGCGGGAACTGCCCGGCGTCCGCGCCGACCTGGAGCGGCTGATCCGCATCCCCGGCATCGCCTTCGACGGCTTCGACCACTCGTACGTCGAACAGTCCGCCGAGGCCGTCGCCGAGCTGCTGCGGGGCTGCTCGCTCGAGGTGAAGATCGTCCGGTCCGGTGGCCAGCCCGCCGTGATCGCGCGCCGTCCCGCGCCGCCCGGCGCGCCCACGGTGCTGCTCTACGCCCACCACGACGTTCAGCCGGTGGGCGACCGGGCGCTGTGGGAGAGCGACCCGTTCGAGCCGGTGGAGCGGGACGGTCGGCTCTTCGGGCGGGGCGCGGCCGACGACAAGGCCGGGGTGATGGCCCACGTCGCGGCGCTGCGGGCGTTCGGCGACCGGTTGCCGGTGGGCGTGGTGCTGTTCATCGAGGGCGAGGAGGAGTTCGGGTCCGACTCGCTGGAGCGGCTGCTGACCGAGTACCGGGCGGAGTTGGCGGCCGACGTCATGGTGATCGCCGACTCGGGCAACTGGGACATCGGCACGCCGGCGTTGACCACCTCGCTGCGTGGCGTGGTCAACTGTTTCGTCGAGGTCCGGACCGCGACGCACGCCGTACACAGTGGGATGTTCGGGGGTGTGGTGCCGGACGCCGTGACGGTGCTGGCCCGGCTGCTCGCCACGCTGCATGACGAGGCGGGCGATGTGGCGGTCGAAGGGCTGGTCGGCAACACCGGCGCGACCGTCGACTACCCGGCGGACCGGCTGCGGCACGAGGCGGGGATGCTCGACGGGGTCGAGTTCATCGGCACCGGCCGGCTGACCGACCGGATCTGGACCAAGCCGGCCCTGGCGGTCCTCGGTGTCGACGCCCCGCCGACGGCGGGTGCCCCGAACGCCCTGGTCCCGGTGGCCAAGGCGAAGCTGAGCCTGCGGCTCGCGCCCGGCGACGACCCGAAGCGCGCGTACGCCATCCTGGCCGCCCACCTGGAGAAGCACGTTCCGTGGGGCGCCGAGGTGACCGTGACCCTCGAACACGACGGTCACCCCTGCGTGATCGACAGTTCGGGCCCGATGTACGACGCCGCCCGCGCGGCGTTCACGGCGGCCTGGGACGGTACCCGTCCGGTGGAGGTGGGCATCGGTGGCTCGATCCCGTTCATCGCGACCTTCCAGGAGATGTTCCCGGCGGCGGCGATCCTGGTGACCGGCGTGGAGGACCCCGACTCCCGGGCGCACGGGCCGAACGAGAGCCTGCACCTGGCCGAGTTCGCCCGGGTCTGCCTGGCCGAGGCGCTGCTGTTGGCGAACGTCGCGAAGGTGCGAACGGGACGCCCCTGACCTCGGCCGACACGCGGTACGGAAGTTCGGCGAACTTCCCATACCGGGGGTTGCGGTGCGGTAAGCTTTCGAACATGAGTACGAACGAAGCCATTGCGCGGCTTGACGCCGCCGTCAGTGCGCTGGGGGACGTCGACGTCTCCGCGTGGTCCGACGACACGCTCAAGGACCAGCTTGCCGAGCTTTCCACCGCACTCGTGGCACTCGACGCCGCGCTCAGTCGGGTGGCCGACGGGATCCGGGCCCGAGGGATGCGGGTGGAGGAACCCGTCGCGGCGTGACACCCGACCCGGCCCCGCACGGCCCGGGTCGAAGCATCGGTCCGGCCCCCGCACGGCCGGGCGGAAGTGCCGGTCCAGCCCCCGCACGGCCCGGCACTTTGACCCGGGCCGTGCGGCCGAGCCGGCCCGGTTGTCGGGGGTGGCTGTCAGGATGGGACCGTGCGGTTCCTCGACCTGGCGGCCACCTCCGCCGCGGTGACTGCGACCTCCGGCCGGCGCGCCAAGGTCGAGTTGCTCGCGGGCGCGTTGCGCGGGCTGGCCGTGGACGAGATCAGCGTGGGCGCGGCATATCTGGCCGGTGAGCTGCGACAGCGGCAGACCGGCGTGGGCTACGCGAGCCTGCGGGAGCTGCCGCCGCCGGCCGACGAGCCGTCCCTGGGGGTCCGGGACGTCGACGCGGCGATCGAGGAACTGGCCGGGGTTTCCGGGGCCGGATCCCAGGCCCGCCGCCGGGCGTTGCTGGGCGGTCTGTTCGCCCGCGCGACCTCGGACGAGCAGCGGATGCTGGTGGGCCTGTTCAGCGGCGAGGTGCGCCAGGGCGCGCAGGCGGGGCTGCTGGCCGAGGCGGTGGCCCGCGCCGCGGAGGTGCCCCTGGCGCTCGTCCGGCGGGCCCTGCTGGTCACCGGCGACCTGCGCGCGGTCGCGGTGGCCGCGTTGACCGGGGGTGCGGCCGGGTTGGGCGAGTTCGCGCTGACGGTGGGCCGGCCGCTCGCCCCGATGCTCGCCCGGAGCGCCACCTCGGTCGACGAGGCGCTGGCCGCCACCGGCACCCCGGCGGTGGTCGACGTGAAGCTTGACGGGATCCGGATCCAGGTCCACCGGTCCGGCGCCGACATCTCGGTCTTCACCCGGAGCCTGGACGACATCACCGCCCGGGTGCCCGAGGTGGTGGCGGCGGTCCGCGCGCTGCCGGCCCGGGAGCTGGTGCTGGACGGGGAGGCGATCGCGCTGGACGCCGCCGGCCGGCCGAGGCCGTTCCAGGAGACCGCCAGCCGGGCCGCCACCCGGGGGGCGCGGCGGCGCACCGCGAGCAGCGCCGGCTCCGCGCCGGCCGCCGCCGGCGTGTTGTCCGCCGCCGAGTCGAGCGGCACGACCATCCTCACGCCGTACTTCTTCGATCTGCTGCACCTGGACGGCGCGGACCTGCTGGACGAGCCCGGCCGGGACCGGTGGTCCGCGCTGGCGGCGACGGTGGACGCGCCCATGATCGTCGGTCGGGTCGAGGTGGACACCGCCGAGCAGGCCGCCAGCGCGTTCGCGGCGGCCGTCGACGCCGGCCAGGAGGGCGTCGTGGTCAAGGCGCCGGACGCGCCGTACGACGCCGGCCGGCGGGGCGCCGCGTGGATCAAGGTCAAGCCCCGGCACACCCTCGACCTGGTGGTGCTGGCCGTGGAGTGGGGCAGCGGGCGGCGCACGGGCTGGCTGTCGAACCTGCACCTCGGCGCCCGCGACCCGGAGACCGGTGGTTTCGTGATGCTCGGCAAGACGTTCAAGGGGCTCACCGACGAGCTGCTGCGCTGGCAGACCGAACGCTTCCTCGACCTGGCCGTCGACCGGGGTGACCGGGTGGTGCGGGTCCGTCCCGAGCAGGTGGTGGAGATCGCCTTCGACGGCGTGCAGAGCAGCCCCCGCTACCCGGGCGGGGTGGCGCTACGGTTCGCCCGGGTGGTCCGCTACCGGGACGACAAGACGGCGGCTCAGGCCGACACCATCGACGCCGTCCGGGCCATCCACGCCGGCCGGCCAGCCGGCTGAGCGTCGCGGGGATCCCGGTCCATACCCCGGTCGGAGCGGCCGGCGAGGGGACCGCTCAGGGCGTACTCGGGACCGGTTCCACGCGGTCGGCGTTCCGGTCCACGGCGGCGGGCCGGTCGCCCCGCGCCTCGCGGCGAGCCGCCCAGCCGTACCCGAAGAGGACCATCCCGGCGAACAGCCACCACTGCACCACGTACCCGGCGTTCTGCCAGTCGTTCTGGTGCTCCACGGGCACGGGCACGAACGCCGGATCGGCGGCCGGGGTCTGCTCGTCGAGCAGGAGGTAGCCGCCGTGCACCGGGTAGGGCAGCTCGGCGGCGAGTCGCGGCACGGCGATCCGGCGGGACTCCAGCCACCCGTCGAGCCGACGTACCGCGTCGGGCCGGCTCTCCGACCGGCGTACCTTGGCCACCACCGTGACCTGACCCGAGGGTGTGCCCGGCACCTGGGGCACCGCCGTGGCGGCGCCGGGCGCCGGCGGGATCCAGCCCCGGTCCACCAGTACCGCCGAACCGTCGGCCAGCCGCAGCGGGGTCACCACCTCGAATCCCACCCGGCCGTCCACGGTGCGACCACGGATCAGGACGAGGTTCGCCGGATCGTACGTGCCGGTGGCCGTGACCCGGCTCCACTCGGTGGTCACCGGCGGCTCGGCGCCGGCCCGGCCGGTCGTACCGGCCGGGGGCAGCACCTGGGCCAACGGCGCCGGGGCGACCGACCCGGCCGCGTCGATCCGCGCGTTGGTGCCGGCGCGCTGGTGGTACCGGTGCAATTGCCAATTGCCGAGCAGGACCATCACCGTCGCGGCGGCCAGCGTGAGGGCCAGAAACCCCAGCCAGCGCGGCGTGAACAGGAAGCGGTACACGCCCCGAGGCTACCCGGCTGGCCGGGACCACCGGCCGGCGCGCCGTCCGCGGGGGGTGTGTTGTGTCCAAGCTGCCCGGTATCGTCACGCCGGGCATCCGCTCGTCCGGCCGGGCTCGTCCCGGTTGTGCCAGATCATCCCGGCAGCACACCTCCGAGGAGTCGATGATGACCGCCGTGCCACGCCTGGTCGTGAGCGCACCCTCATCCGGTCACGGCAAGACGGCGATCACCGTCGGCCTGCTCGCCGCGTGGGCGGCCCGTGGCCTGGACGCCACCGGATTCAAGGTCGGGCCGGACCGTACGGACGCGGCCTATCTCGGGCTCGCGGCGGGCCGGCCCGGTCGTACCCTGGATCCCCGGCTCATCGGCCCGCACCGGGTCGGGCCGCTGTTCGCGCACGGCGCCGCGGGCGCCGACATCGCGGTGGTCGAGGGCACGATGGGCCTGTTCGACAGCCTCTCCGGCCGGCCCGAGGCCGACTCCACAGCGGCGGTGGCCACCACGTTGCGCGCCCCGGTCGTCCTGGTGATCGACGTTGCCGCGATGGGCCAGTCGGTGGCCGCGCTGGTACACGGCTTCCGCGCGTACGACGAGCTGGTCTGGCTGGGCGGTGTGATCCTCAACCGGGTCGCCTCGGACCGCCACGAGGAACTGCTGCGGGACGCGCTGGACGACATCGGGGTCCCGGTGTTCGGCGCCCTCCGCCGCCGCGATCTGCCGACCGTGCTGCCGTCCCGGCAGCACGGCGTGGTCCCGGTGCTGCGCGGCAGCGTCGAGGCGGCGCAGGGGGTACGGCGGCTCGGCGAGGCCGTGGGCGGCACCGTGGACCTGGACGGGATGATCCGGCTGGCCTCCTCGGCGCCCCGGCTGGCGGTCGAGCCCTGGTCCCCGGCCGACGCCGCGGCCATCGGCCCGGCGGGCGAACAGGTCACCCTGGCACCGGGTCAGCGGCCCCTGGTGGCGGTGGCCGGCGGCATCGCCGGCTCGTACTCCCATCCGGAGACCGCGGAACTGCTCGCCGCCGCCGGCGCCGACGTGGTCACCGTCGACCCGCTGCGGGACGAGGCGCTTCCCGCCGGGACGCACGCCCTGGTCGTCGGCGGCGGCCTGCCGGAGGGGTACGCGCCGGAGCTGTCGGCCAACCGCCGGCTGTGTATCGCCGTCGCCGAGCTGGCCCGGACCGGGCACCCGGTGATCGCCGAGGGCACCGGCATGCTCTGGCTGCTGCGCGAGTTCGACCGGCGCCCGATGTGCGGCGTGCTGGACGCCGAGGGTGGCAGCATCGACCAGGTGGTGGCCGGCTACCGGGAGGCGACGGCCCGTTCGGCGAGCGTGGTGGCCGAGCCCGGTGACCGGGTGGTGGGCTACAAGCAGCACCGCGGGGTGGTCCAACCGCGTTCCGGTGAGAGCCCCGCGTGGAGCTGGGGTGGCACCGAGGAGGGGCACGTCTGGCGCGGCGTGCACGCCTCCCAGCTCACCGTCCACTGGGCCGGCGTACCGGGGTTGGCCGGTCGGCTGGTGACCGCCGCGGCGCCGGCCGAGCAGACCGCGCCGGCCTACCGGTCGGCCACCCGGCCGACCCTGGTACCCCGGTCGGTGCTCACCCCCGCCGGGGGTGCCCCGGCGGCCTCCGATGCCGACCCGACGCTGGTACCGGCGCCCTCGTCGCCGCCGGTGAGCGCGGCCCCCCGGTCGCCGTCGCCGTCGGGCGGGGGCGCGGCACCCCTGTCGCCGTCGCCGGTGGGTGCGGCGTTCGGTTCGGCGGCGTCGGTTGACGGTCGGCCGGCGCCCGTCTCCGCCGCGCCGGAGCCGGTGCCCGCTTCGGCGTCGGTTGACGGTCGGTCGGTGCCTGTTTCGGCGGCGTCGGTTGATGGTCGGCCGGTGCCTGTTTCGGCGGCGCCGGTGGCCTACGCCGGACCGGGTGGGTCCGGCGTGCCGGTGCCGCCGGCGCTGTCGGCCGAGCCGGACGGGGGCGCTTCCACCGGCGCGGACCGTCCGGCGTGACCGGCCACGTCGCGGTTCGCCGCTTTCCCCGGCTGATCGTCTCGACCCCGCGCGCCCATGTCCGACCACTGAGCGTGGTCGACATCGACGCGGTGGCCGGGGTCTTCGCGGACAAGCAGACCCTGCGCTGGCTTCCGCTGCCGCAGCAGGGCACCGTGGACGCCCGTGGCTGGTGTACCGAGATGGCCCAGGAACGGCGGGACAGCGGCAGCGGTGACCACTACGGGGTGGTGCGCCGCGAGGACGACCGGCTCGTCGGGTGCCTGTGGACCAAGCGGACCGACTGGGCCTGCCGGGTCACCGAGGTGTCGTACGCGATGGCGCCGGAGGCCCGGGGTTTCGGCCTGGCCGCCGAGGCGGTGGACGCGGTGGCGATCGCGTTGCTGCTGGAACATGGCTTCCACCGGGTCGAGGTGCGGGTGGCGCCGGGTAACACCGCCTCCCGGCGGGTGGTGGAGAAGGCCGGGTTCAGCTACGAGGGGCTGCTCCGCAACGCCGGGTACGTCCAGGGCGGCCGGGTGGACCTGGAGGTGTGGTCGTTCGTGGCGTCCGACCTGCGCTGAGCGCTCGGCGCGCTGCGCGGCCCGTTGACAAGGGGTCCCTGCTATACAAAATGCGATAACAAGGTGCCCTTCCTTTCATGAGCTGCCGACGATGGTCGGGGAGGGCGGGATGAACTGGCGGACCGGCTGGCCCTTCAGGGCGTCCCGCAGGGTGTTGGCGACCGCGTCGACGGGCTTGTTCGACTGTCCGTCACCGACCGCGTTGTTTGGATTGTCCGGGTCGGAGATGAAGCTCGCCGCCGCGAGCTGGGGCGTGAAGCCGACGAACCACGCCGACCGGGTGCTGTCGGTCGTACCGGTCTTGCCGGCGACCGGGCGGCCGACCGTGCCCCGTACGCCGCTCGCGGTGGACCAGCCACCGCAGCTGCCCCGGGCCGGGGTGTCGCCGGTGGGGCACCGGGCCGCGTCGGTGGCGGCCCGCGCCACGTCCGCGCTGAACGCCTGGTGGCAGCGCCCCTTGGCGACCGGGACGATGTTGCCGTCGGCGGCCTGGTAGGTGGTCGGGGTACCGTCCGGGTTGCTCACCGACAGCACCGGCAGCGGCTCGCAGTACCGGCCCTCGGCGGCGACCGCGGCGTACGCGCCGGCCATCTCCAACGGGTTCACGTCGGAGACGCCCAGGGTGAACGCCCCCCACTGCTTGCGTTTCTCCGGCGACGCCTGCCGCTGGTCGATGTCGGTCCGCCAGGTGAGCCCCAACTCCTCGGCCATCGCCACCGCCCGGTCGGCGCCCACCTTCTGCTCCAGCCAGACGAAGTAGGTGTTCACCGACTTGCCGAAGCCCGACCACATGGTCTGCAGGCCGCTCATCGCGCCGCTGGCGTTGGACGGGCACCACATTCCGCCGCAGTCCGCGTTCCCGCCGCCCGGATAGATGCTGATGATCCGGTTCGGCGCGTTGTACGTCGTGTTCAACGGCAGCCCGGCCTTGAGCGCGGCCAGCATGGTGAACATCTTGAACGTCGAACCCGCCTGGTATCCCGGCAGGTCACCACCGCCGAGCAGCGGCACCACGGTGTTCGGGTAGTTGCCCTTGATCCTGCCGCGCAGGGCCGGGTTGGAGTTCTCGTTGTTCTGGCTCTGGTCCAGTGAGTAGATCCGGTTGACCGCCAGCGCCTTCACCCGGCCGGTGCCCGGTTCCACCACCGCGATGCCGTGCGCGAACGGGCTGCCGGTGGACTCCCGGGACGACACCTGCTGCTCGGCGATCTTCTGCACCCGCGGGTCGATGCTGGTCACGATGTTGTAGCCACCGCGCCGCAGCTTGTCCAGGCGCTCGGAGTAGTTGTCGCCGAACGCGGGTTGCCGGCCCCACCACGCCTTCAGGTAGTCGCAGAAGAACCCCCAGCTGTTGTACGACTTGTCGATCGACACGCAGTCGTTCGGTGGGGTGGTGAGCCGCAGCGTGATGGGCTGGGTCTGGTACGCGGCCGCGTCGGCCGGGGACACGTAGCCCATCGTCCGCATCCGCTCGATCACGTAGTTGCGCCGGTCCGTGGCGTCCTTCTGGTCGGAACTGGCCGGGTCGTACTCGGTGGGGGCCTTGACCAGGCCGGCCAGGGTGGCCGCCTCCAGCGGGGTGAGGTCGGCGGGCCGCTTGGAGAAGAAGATCTCCGAGGCGGCGTAGACGCCGTACGCCCGGTGGCCGAAGTACGCCGAGTTCAGATAGCGCTCCAGGATCTCGGACTTGGTCATCTCCTTCTCGACGTCGAGCGCCATCCGCATCTCGCGGACCTTGCGCACGCTGGTCTGCTGGGTGGCCTCCAGTGCCTCCTTCGGGTTCTCGGCGCCGTCCCGCATCGCCATCCGGACGTACTGCATGGTCAGCGTCGAGGCGCCCTGGGAGACCCCGCCGGCCTGCTGGTTCGCCACGAAGGCCCGGACCACGCCCTTGGTGTCCACCCCGTGGTGCCGGTAGAACCGGGCGTCCTCGGCCGCCACGATCGCCTGCTGCATGTACGGCGAGATCTGGTTGATCGGCACGTACTTGCGGTGCTCCTCGTAGAACATCGTCAGCAGCGTCCTGCCGTCGGCGGCGTACACGTAGGTGGTCTGTGCGGGGTGTACCTGGCGCAGGTCGCGGGGATGGTCCCCGACGGCACCGGAGAACGCCTTGGCGCCGAGCCCGCCGGTGGCGACGATCGGGAAGGTCACGGCGGCCACGGCGACGCCGGCGACCAGACCGGCGCGGGCCATGGGAGCGAGGCGGGACGAGGAGGAGGTGGACTGCTTCATCACCACCTCACGCTAGGGCGACCCTCGACAGATCATGAGGATTATTCACAAACATGGTGACGCGCCGGCCATGGTGCCGGCCGGAGACGATGGCGTGGCCCGTGGTGGCGGCCGGTGATGGTGACGGTGCCGACCATTGCCGGGGCCGCGCGACGGGACCGGGGCGTACCCGGCAGGATCGCCGGCATGCCCGACGCCGCCCTTGGCCGGTCCCGCGCCGGTGGCCCGGACCTGGGTCACCACGGCGACGCGGAGGCCACACCCGGTCTGGTCGACCTGGCCGTCAACGTCCGTCGGGGGCCGCTGCCCGAGTGGCTGAGCCGGCCGATCTCGGCGGCCCTCGCCGACCTGTCCCGGTATCCCGATCCCGGTCCGGCCCGGGCGGCGGTGGCGGCCCGGCACGGTCGGTCACCGGCCGAGGTGCTGCTCACCGCGGGCGCCGCCGAGGCGTTCGTGCTGCTCGCCCGCGCGCTGGTCGGTGTCCGCCGGCCGGTGGTGGTACATCCGCAGTTCACCGAGCCGGAGGCTGCGCTGCGGGCCGCCGGCCACCGTGTCCACCGGGTGCTGCTGCCCGCCGACACGGGTTTCCGGCTGGATCCGGCGCTGATCCCCGCCGACGCCGATCTGGTGGTGCTGGGAAACCCGACAAACCCCACCTCGGTGCTGCATCCCGCGCCGGTGGTCGCCGAACTGGCCCGGCCCGGTCGGGTGCTCGTGGTGGACGAGGCGTTCGCCGACGGCACCGCGGCGCCTGGCGTACCCGGTGAACCCGAGTCCCTCGCCGGCCGGACCGACCTGCCGGGCCTGGTGGTGATCCGGAGCCTGACCAAGACGTGGGGGCTGGCCGGGCTGCGGATCGGCTACCTGCTGGCGGCGGCCGACCTGGTCGACCGGCTGGCCGCCGCGCAGCCGCTCTGGCCGGTCTCCACGCCGGCGCTGGCCGCCGCCCGCGCCTGCGCGACGCCCACGGCGGTCGCGGCCGAGCGGGAGATCGCCACCCGGCTGGCGGCCGACCGCCGGCATCTGGTCGCCCGGCTGACCGCGCTGCCCGGGGTACGCGTGGCGGGCGTACCGGCCAGCGCCTTCGTGCTCGTGCACCTGCCCGGCGCGGACCGGGTCCGGCTCGCGCTGCGGGACCGGGGCTGGGCGGTCCGGCGCGGTGACACGTTTCCGGGGCTCGGCCCGGACTGGATCCGGGTGGCGGTGCGGGACACGGCCACCACCGACGCCTTCGTGGCGGTGCTGGCCGGGATCCTGACCGAGGGATGAACGGACGGCCCGGGGCGGGTGAGCGGAGCGGGCGGGCCGGGTCCGCGAGCCCGCCGGCGAACCGCGCCATGATCCCGAGGAGCGGGCCGGATTTGCCAGTCCCGCCGTCGCGGACAAAGGTCAGGACCGTGGCGTGCGACCTCACGGGTGCGGTCGCGGCGCGGCGAGGCGAGCCGGGACGTGGGTGACACCGGGCCGGTGGGTCCGGTCGGGAACGAGAGGGTGGGCTGTCGGAGATGCTGTCGGAGATGCTGGCCACGATCCGTCCGCCGGACGCGGTGGCCATGGCACGGGCCCGGACCCTGCACGGCCGGCTGACCAAGCCGGCCGGCTCGCTGGGCGTCCTCGAGGAGTTGTCGGTGCGGCTCGCCGGCCTGGCCGGGGTCTGCCCTCCGCCGCTGGCCGCGCCGGGCGGGGTCGGCGTGTTCGCCGGCGACCACGGGGTACACGCCCAGGGTGTCACCCCGTGGCCGCAGGAGGTGACCGCCCAGATGGTGGCCAACTTCCTGACCGGCGGCGCCGTGGTCAACGCGTTCGCCCGGCAGACCGGGGCCGCCATCCAGGTGGTGGACGTCGGGGTGGCCACGCCGATCCCGGTCGGCCCGGACGGCGGGCTGACCGCCGCGCGGGTCCGGGCCGGCACCCGGGACATGACGGTCGAACCGGCGCTCACCCGGGACGAGGTGCTGGCCGCGATCGACGTCGGCATCGAGGTGGCCGGCGACTTCCTCGGCGACGGGGTGGGCGTCCTGCTCACCGGGGACATGGGGATCGGCAACACCACGGCCGCGGCGGCGCTGGTGGCGGCCTTCACCGGCACGCCCGCCGCCGAGGTGACCGGCCGGGGCACCGGGGTGGACGACCCGACGTACGCCCGGAAGGTCGACGTGGTGCGGGCGGCGCTGGACCGGCACCGGCCCGATCCCGCGGACCCGGTCGGGGTGCTGGCGGCGTTCGGCGGCCTGGAACACGCGGCGTTGGCCGGGTTCATCCTGGCCGGTGCCGCGCACCGGACACCGGTGATCCTGGACGGGGTGAGCACGGTGGCCGCCGCGCTCGCCGCCGTGGCGTTCGCCCCGGACGCGCGTGCCGCGCTGGTCGCCGGGCACCGCTCGGTGGAGCCCGGGGCCACCGTCGGGCTCCGGCACCTGGATCTGGAGCCGCTGCTCGACCTGGGAATGCGGCTGGGCGAGGGCTCCGGCGCGCTGCTCGCGCTGCCCGTGGTGGCCAGCGCCGTCCGGGTGCTGCACGAGGTGGCCACCTTCGACGCGGCGGGGGTGACGGAGAAGTGACGGCCAGCGGTGCGGAAAGTTATCCCCTGGCGCTCCGCCTGGCCGGCCGGCGGGTGCTGGTGGTCGGCGGGGGCACCGTCGCCACCCGGCGGGTGCCGGCGCTGCTCGCCGCGGGTGCCCGGGTCGAGGTCGTCTCGCCGGAGCTGACCCCGGCGTTGCAGGCACACGTCGACGCCGGCCGGCTGCGCTGGACCGCCCGGCGGTTCGTGGCGGAGGACGTGGACGGCGCCTGGCTGGTGCAGGCGGCGGTCGACGACCCGTTGGCGGCCGCCGCGGTGAGCGCCGCCGCCCGGGAACGCCGGGTCTTCTGCGTCCGGGCCGATGACCGGAGCGCGGCGACCGCCTGGACGCCGGCGGTCACCCGGCGCGGTCCGGTGACGGTCGCCGTGCTCGGCGGGAACCCGCGCCGGGCCATCGCCGTCCGGGACGCCATCGCCGCCCTGCTGGAAAGGAAGGGCCCCTTGCTATCGGATTCGGTAGAGGAAGGGTCCCCGGTTAACGCTTCCGGCGGTCGGATCGGTCGGGTCGCGCTGGTGGGCGCCGGTCCCGGTGACCCCGAACTGATCACCGTGAAGGGCCGCCGGCTGCTCGCCGAGGCCGACGTGGTGGTGGCCGACCGGCTGGTCCCCGGCCTGCTCCTGGACGAGCTGCGGCCCGAGGTCGAACTGGTCGACGCTTCCAAGATCCCCTACGGGCCGGCACGGACGCAGGAGGAGATCAACCGGATCCTGGTGGAGCGGGCCCGCGCCGGTTCCGTCGTGGTCCGGCTCAAGGGCGGTGACCCGTACGTCTTCGGCCGTGGCGGCGAGGAGCTGCTGGCCTGCGCGGCGGCCGGGGTGCCGGTGACCGTGGTGCCCGGGGTGACCAGCGCGCTCGCCGGGCCGGCCATCGCCGGCATCCCGGTGACGCACCGGGCGGTGGCGCACGAGTTCACCGTGGTGTCCGGGCACGTCGAGCCGGACAACCCCGCCTCGCTGGTCAACTGGGCGGCCCTGGCCCGACTCCGCGGCACCCTGGTCGTGCTGATGGGGCTGCGGAACCTGCCGGCGATCGCCGCGACGCTCCAGGCGTACGGCCGGGCACCGGAGACGCCTGCCGCCGTGGTTCAGGAGGCCACCACGGGGAGTCAGCGGATGCTGCGCTCCACCCTCGGGGCGGTCGCCGCGGACGCGGTCCGGGCGGGTCTGCGCGCCCCGGCTGTGGTCGTGATCGGCCCCGTGGTCGACGCCCTCAGCGACGCCCGCACCGACGCGCCGGAGGAAGCGTCACCCGCGCCGGCTGATTGAGTCGGGTCGCGGGTGGCGTCCCGCGCCGGCTGGTTTGATCACGTCGGGGCGTCCCCGCGTCGGTTGATCGGTGCTGGGCTGGCGGGCCCCCCGGAAAAGGTGCTGGGGCTGGCGGGCCCCCGGAAAACCGGAAGGCCCGCCAACCCCGGCGTCGGCGCGTGCCGAGACGCCGGATCAGCGCGTGCCGGGTACCGCGTTCGGCCGGGTCAGTTGCCGACCTGGCCGTCGAGCAGCAGCGCGCAACGGATCAACCCGAGATGGCTGTACGCCTGCGGGTGGTTGCCCAGGCCCCGCTCGGCGAGCGGGTCGTACTGCTCGGGCAGCAGGCCCGTCGGCCCGGCGGTGTCCAGCATCTGCCGGAACAGCTCCTCGGCGTCGGCCCGGCGTCCGGTGCGCAGGTACGCCTCGACGAGCCACGCCGTGCAGATGTGGAAGCCACCCTCCCGGCCGGGCAGGCCGTCGTCCCAGTGGTACCGGTAGACGACCGGCCCGCTGCGCAGATCCGCCTCGATCTTGAGCACGGTGGAGAGGAACCGGGGGTCGTCGTCGGGCAGCAGCCCGGACAGCCCGATCCACAGCGACGAGGCGTCCATCTCCTCGTGGCCGTAGGCGACCGAGTACGCCTCGGAGTCCGGGTGCCAGCCGTACTCCAGGACGTTCTCGCCGATCCGTTCCCGCAACTCGGCCCACTCCGGCCGGTCCCCGGCACCGTGCCGGTCCACCATGTGCAGCGCACGGTCCACCGTCATCCAGCACATGACCTTGGAGAAGACGTGGTGCCGTGGTGGGAGGCGGGCCTCCCACAGGCCGTGGTCGGGTTCGTGCCAGCGGCGGCGTACCGCCTCGACCATCGACTCCAGGACCCGCCACTCCTCTTCCCGGACCGACCCGCGCTGGTCGGCCACGGCCGCCAGCAGGTCGGCGATCGGGCCGAAGACGTCCAGCTGCAACTGGTGGTTGGCGAGGTTGCCCACCCGCACCGGCCGGGAGCCGGCCCACCCGGGCAGGGTGTCGATGACCGCCTCGGCGCCCAGTTCGTAGCCGTCCACCGTGTAGAGCGGGTGCAGCCGTTCGGGGTGCCCACCGGTGCGTTCGACCACGCCGTCGACCCAGCGCAGCAGCGCCTCGGCCTCACCCAGCGACCCCAGGTCCACCAGCGCGCGGGCGCTCATGGCGGCGTCCCGCAGCCAGCAGTAGCGGTAGTCCCAGTTGCGGACCCCGCCGACCTCCTCGGGCAGCGAGGTGGTCGCCGCGGCCAGGATCGACCCCGACGCCTCGTGGCAGAGCCCCCGCAGCGTGAGTGCGCTGCGGGCGACCATGTCCCGGGCGACGGTCGGCAGGCGCAGCCCGCTCACCCACTCCTGCCAGGGGCGTTCGGCGAGCGCCTGCCGCTCCTGGACCGGCAGCCGGTGGTGTTCCAGGCTGTGCGAGCCGAACCGCAGCTCGCAGATCACCGTGCCGCCGGCGGCGGAGAGGTCGACGACGGCCCGCGCGGACTCGAAGTTGCCGTCCTCGTGGATCTCCCATTCGACACCGGGGGAGTAGAGGCTGACCGGCTCGTTGGAGCCGAGCACCAGTACCCCGTCGCCGAGCGGCTGGAGCTGCACGGCGACCTGGCCGAACTCGGGTCGCGGCGCGAACTCCAGACGTACCCGGCCGGAGCCGGTGAGCACCCGGATCAGGGTGGAGTCGCCCGAGATCACGCTCGACCCGCGAGGGGTCTCGTCGGCCGAGGGACGGTCCAGCCAGTCGGTGACGGTCAGACCCGACCACCGGGTCTCGACGGTCATCGTGTTGGTCCGGTACCGCTGGCCCAGCGGCAGGCCACCCCGCTCCGGAGCCACCGAGAAGTGCCCGGCCGGGGCCCCGCCGACCAGATCGGCGAAGATCGCCGACGAGTCGGGCTTGGGGTGACACAGCCAGGTGACCCGGGCCTCCGGGGTGAGCAGCGCGACGGTACGGCCGTTGGCCAGCATCGAGTGCCGTTCGATCGGCACCGCCCGCTCGCCGAACAACCAGGTCCGACGCAGCTCCAGCAGCAGCGCGAGCAGCCGGGCGGCGTCGATCGGCTCCCCGACCCGGTAGTCGGCCCCGGTCTCACCCGGGCCGATCTTGACCCCGATGTCCGGTCCGTGCAGGTTGGTGAAGACGTTCTCGTCGGTGACGTCGTCCCCGACGAACAGCACGGCGTTGGCGGACAGTTGGGTGCGGAGCTGGTCGACCGCGGCACCCTTGTTGGTGGGGATCACCGACAGCTCGATGACCTCCTTGCCCTGGGTGATCGTGACGTCGGGCCAGGACCCGGGCCCGGTCCGGGCCGCGTGCAGCACCTCGGCGGCCACCGCCGGGTCAGCGCCGCGTACGTGTACGGCGACGCTGGCCGGTTTGCGCTCCAGTCGTACGCCGGGCCGGTCCGCCACGATCTGTCGCAGCTCGTTGCGCAGCCGGGCCCGTACCTCGATCAGCTCCGGTGCCAACCGTTCCACGAACCCGATGTCGAACTCGGAGCCGTGGCTGCCCACCAGGTGCACCTCGCTGGGCAGCCGGGACAGCGTGGCCAGGTCGCGCAGCGCCCGCCCGGAGACCACCGCCACGGTGGTCTGGGGGAGCGCGGCCAGGGCCCGGACCGCGGCCACCGATTCGGGCAGCGGTACGGCCTTTGTGGGGTCCTCGACGATCGGCGCCAGGGTGCCGTCGTAGTCACAGGCGATCAGCAGCTGTGGTGAACGGGCGATCCGCCCGAGCGCCGAACGCAGGGCGGGATCCAACCCGTCCGCGCCGCGCCGCGCCGCCTCCAGAACGGACGTGGTCACGCGGGTTCCGCCTCTGGGACGCCGAGCTCCCGCAGGAACGTCTGCGCCCACTGCCCGACATCGTGTGACCGCAGGTGGCGCTGCATCAGGCGCATCCGCCTGCGTGCCTCCACGCTGTCCACGTGAACGGCGCGCAGCAGCGCGTCCTTCACCCCGTCCGGGTCGTGCGGGTTACACAGAAAGGCCTGCCGCAACTCTGTCGCGGCTCCGGCGAACTCACTCAAGACAAGCGCACCGCCCGTATCGGCACGGCACGCGACGTACTCTTTTGCCACCAAATTCATCCCGTCTCGCAGCGGGGTCACCATCATCACATCGGCCGCGCAGTAGAGCGCGGCCAATTCACTGCGACTGTACGACTGGTGGAGGTAGTGGACGGCGGGCACACCCACCTTCCCAAATTCGCCGTTGATCCGGCCCACTTCGCGCTCGACCTTGACCCGGAGCGCCTGATAATGCTCGACCCGTTCCCGGCTGGGCGTCGCCACCTGGACCATCACCGTCTCGGGCACGGTGACCTTGCCGTCCGCCAGCAGCTCGCGGAACGCCTTGAGGCGCAGCTCGATGCCCTTGGTGTAGTCGAGCCGGTCGACTCCCAGGATGACGGTCTTCGGGTCGCCCAGCTCGGCCCGGATCTGCTTGGCTCGCGCCTGGACGGCCGGGTCGGCGGCCATCCGCTCCATCTCCCGGACGTCGATGGAGATCGGGAAGGCGCCCGCCTTCACCTGCCGGCCGTCGACCTGGATCATCTGTCCTTCGTACCGTAGTCCGAGCAGGTGCCGGGCCAGTCGGACGAAGTTCTGTGCGGCCAGCCGCTGCTGGAAGCCGACCAGATCGGCGCCGAGCAGGCCGCGCAGCACCTCGGCCCGCAGCGGCATCTGCATGAACAGCTCGATCGGCGGGAACGGGATGTGCAGGAAGAACCCGATCCGCAGGTCCGGCCGCAGCTCGCGGAGCATCGCCGGGACCAGCTGGAGCTGGTAGTCCTGGACCCAGACCGTCGCGCCCTCGGCCGCGACCTCCGCCGCGGCCTCCGCGAACCGGGCGTTGACCAGCCGGTACGCCTCGCGCCAGCGGCGCTTGTAGGCCGGGGTCTCCACGGCGTCGTGGTACAGCGGCCAGATGGTGGCGTTGGACTGGCCCTCGTAGTAGCGCTCCAGCTCCTCGGCGCTGAGTGGGACCGGGTGCAGGCCGATACCGTCGAGCGAGAACGGCTCGGGGGCCGCGCCGACGCCGCCGGCCCAGCCCACCCAGGTGCCCTGGTGCTCGACGAGTACGGGATGCAGGGCGGTGACCAGACCACCGGGGCTGCGGCGCCACTGCTTTCCCTCGGGGGTGGTCACCTCGTCAACGGGTAGACGGTTGGCCACGACCACGAATGAGCTACGTTCCGCCACGCTCCGCACACCTCCGGTGATAACGGGTCCACCGCTGAGCGTACTGAATCGCGCAGCGGCTTCAGGTCCCCGGTGCTGGAACTCCTACCCCGTGGGCGACGTGCGAAATCGTCAGATGATCATGGAAACCCTCACATCTCGGTGATCCGCCGGCCGCCGGTCGGCACCGTCCAGCGTCGCGGATGGCGGGGCGATGTGGGCGGAGCACGCCGAACCTGTCAGGATTGACGATGGCGTGCGCGCCGCCGGACCCTCGGGTCGGCGTGGCGGACGGAGTCGGCCCAGGCCGGCGGCGGCCGGCGATGCCGGCTGCTGGCCGGCGCTGCCGGACGGATTCCTCGCTCGCGCGCGCCGGCTCCCAGACGCAACGACGGAGGTATTCCGCACCGTGGCCCAGTACATCTACGTCCTGGAAAAGGCGCGCAAGGCGCACGGCGACAAGGTCGTGCTGGACAACGTCACCCTGAGCTTCCTGCCCGGCGCCAAGATCGGTGTGGTCGGCCCGAACGGCGCCGGTAAGTCCAGCCTGCTCAAGATCATGGCGGGACTGGACAAGCCGAGCAACGGCGAGGCCCGGCTGATGCCCGGCTACACCGTCGGCATGCTCGCCCAGGAGCCCCCGCTGAACGACGCCAAGACCGTCCTCGGCAACGTCGAGGAGGCGGTCGCCGAGACCAAGGCCAAGCTGGAGCGGTTCAACAAGATCGCCGAGCAGATGGCGACGGACTACTCCGACGAGCTGATGGCGGAGATGGGCAAGCTCCAGGAGGAGCTGGACCACGCCGACGCGTGGGACATCGACTCCAAGCTCGAACTCGCGATGGACGCGCTGCGTTGCCCGCCGCCGGACGCCGACGTGACCCAGCTCTCCGGTGGTGAGCGCCGCCGCGTCGCGCTGTGCAAGCTGCTGCTGGAGGCGCCCGACCTGCTGCTGCTCGACGAGCCCACCAACCACCTGGACGCGGAGAGCGTCTCCTGGCTGGAGCAGCACCTGGCCAAGTACGCCGGCACCGTCATGGCGATCACCCACGACCGGTACTTCCTGGACAAGGTGGCCGGCTGGATCCTGGAGCTGGACCGCGGCCGGGCCATCGGGTACGAGGGCAACTACTCCACCTACCTGGAGAAGAAGGCCGCCCGGCTGGCCGTCGAGGGTCGTCGCGACGCCAAGATGAAGAAGCGCCTCACCGAGGAGCTGGAGTGGGTCCGCTCCAACGCCAAGGCCCGGCAGACCAAGTCGAAGGCCCGCCTCGACCGGTACGACGAGATGGCCAATGAGGCGGAGAAGACCCGCAAGCTGGACTTCGAGGAGATCCAGATCCCGCCGGGCCCGCGCCTGGGCAGCACGGTGATCGAGGCGCAGAGCCTCAGCAAGGGCTTCGGCGACCGGTTGCTGATCGACAACCTGTCGTTCTCGCTGCCGCGCAACGGCATCGTCGGCATCATCGGCCCGAACGGCGTCGGCAAGACCACGCTGTTCAAGACCATCGTCGGGCTGGAGGAGCCGACCGGCGGCGAGGTCCGGGTCGGCCCCACCGTCTCGCTGTCGTACGTCGACCAGAACCGGCAGGGCCTCGACGGCGACAAGACCGTCTGGGAGGTCGTCTCCGACGGGCTGGACTACCTGATGGTCGGCAAGGTCGAGATGCCCTCGCGGGCGTACATCGCCGCGTTCGGGTTCAAGGGTCCGGACCAGCAGAAGCCGACCAAGGTGCTCTCCGGTGGCGAGCGCAACCGGCTCAACCTGGCGCTGACCCTGAAGATCGGCGGCAACGTCATCCTGCTCGACGAACCGACCAACGACCTGGACGTGGAGACGCTCTCCAGCCTGGAGAACGCACTGCTGGAGTTCCCCGGCTGCGCCGTGGTCATCTCCCACGACCGGATGTTCCTGGACCGGGTGGCCACCCACATGCTGGCCTGGGAGGGTACCGACGAGGACCCGGCCCGCTGGTTCTGGTTCGAGGGCAACTTCGACGCGTACGAGAAGAACAAGATCGACCGGCTCGGTGCCGAGGCCGCCCGGCCGCACCGGGTGACGTACCGCAAGCTCACCCGTGACTGACGGTTCTCCGGCGGCCGCCGACCCGGCCGTTTCCGGCCCAGGTGCCGGCCCGGCGGTTTCCGGCCCGGCGGCCGGATCGGGCCGGCGCTACACGCACCACTGCGTGCTGCGCTGGTCCGACCTGGACGCCTACGGGCACGTCAACAACGCCCGCTTCCTGACCCTGTACGAGGAGGCGCGGGTGGCGTTGATGTTCGCCGGCGGCCGGGCGAGCGGGTTGGACTCGTTCGCGGCGGGGGTGGTCATCCGCCGGCACGAGGTCGACTACCTGCGCCCGATCGACTATCCGCTGGACTGGCCGGACCCTGCGCACGCACCGACCGTCCGGATCGAGATGTGGGTGGAGGACCTGGGGGCCGCCCGGTTCACGATCGGGTACGAGTTGTTCGACGGTGCCGTGCTGGCCGGCCGGGCGCGCTCGGTGCTGGTCCCGTACGACCTGGTTCGCAAGACGGCACGCCGGCTCACCGATGCCGAACGGGAGTTCCTGCGGAGGTACACGGCCGATCCCCAACCGGCGCCAGAGCCGGCTCCGGTGCTGGGCCCGGCTCCGTCTCGTACCCCGGCCCCGGCGGAGCCGGCCGGGACGCCGGACGCCGCACCCGACGGCCGGGTGGAGCCGGCCGGGACGCCGGGCGCCGCACCCGACGGTCGCAGCGATGGCTGAGCCGGGGCACGGGATCGTCGGTACGGCCGACGCGGGCGCCTTTCTGGCCCGGTTGGCTCGGCTGGACTCGACGGCGCCGGTCCGGCTCCGGGCGGCCGGGGACGGCCGGAGCATGCTCTGGGGTCGGCTGCCCTGGGGGGTGCTGGTAGCCCGGACGGTGGCCGGCGGCGCCGACGCGGATGTCACGGTCGGCGTGGCCGAGCTGCTGGCCCGACTCGAACGGGACGATCCCCGGCTGCCGTCGCGCCGGGACGCGGACTGGCGGTGGCCGTTGCCCCCGCCCACCGCCCGTACGGTGGAGGAGTTGCCCGGCAGCGAGCTGCGCCGGGTGGCCGTGGCCGCCGAGGAGGCACTCCGGACCGCCGCCGCACAGGGCGTCCGGGGACGGGCCGTGGGTCAGCGGGCCCTGCGGGACGCGCTGCTGGACCACGTACCGATCGTGGTGACGCCGGAGACCGCGACCACCGCGCCCGCCGGGTCGGGAGCGACCACCGCGCCCGCCGGGTCGGGAGCGACCACCACGCCCGCCGGCTCGGGAGCGGCCACGGCGCCGGCCGGGCCGGGAACGACTCCCGGGGTCCCCTCGGGCGCTCCCGGCGCTTCGGACGGTCCCGGTGGTGATCATCCGGTCGAGATTTCGCAGCGGTTGGTCCAAGCCGTGACCCGGATGGGCTTCCTGGGTACGCCGACCGCCGGTGCGGACGCTCCGGTGCAGGTCAGGGTGGCTGGACGGTGGACCGGCCTGCTCGCACCGTACGGCGAAGCCTGGCTACTCACGCCGGGAATTCTGTCCATTAGGCCGATGCGAAGTTGACCGAAAGTACGACCCATGGTCATACATATGGACCGGGGCACTCGGTGGGGGGGTGTCTCCGGCCGGCTATCCGGGTACCGTCGTCCCTCGGATCCAACGCAACGTAGGCGGCTGGATCCGCTGGGGAGTGAGGTGCACGAGATGCCGTGGTGGTCGTGGCGTCCCGGTCAGCCCGGAGGCGACGAACCGGAAACGCGCAGCATTTCTTCAGTCGACAGTGTTATCCGACTCGGGCCACCCGCGCCGCGGGAGCCCGAGCACGACTGCTCTCCGGTCGGTCGAACCCCACCAGGGATGGCTGACCGTGGAGCCGGCAACGGGCTGCCCGACTGCGTCGGGCGGCCCGAACGTGGCGGGTTCCGGCCGTCCCGGCGCGACGCGCCGGCCGGCGTGGCACCGGTCACCCTGGCCCGGGTGGGCATGGCGTTGGATCGGCTCGACATGAGCTACCTGGCCGACGGTGAGGAGAGCCTGCTCGCCCTGTGGGAGCGGCACGCCCTGCTGTTCAGCCTCGAAGGTCCGGATGACGAGATCCTGGTGATCCGCGCCCGCCCGCACTCCACCGTGCCGCCGGACTGGGCGGACCGGGCCTACCGGGCGGTCAATGAGTGGAACCACACCGGCCGCTTCTGCAAGGCGTACGTGGGCGATCCCACTGATCGGGGACATCTGCCGATCTACGTGGAATTGCAGGTGCCGTTCGGTGCTGGCGCGCACGACGCGCTGCTGACCGAGGTGGTGGAGTGCGGCGCCCGGTCGGCAACCGCGTTCGTCGACTGGTTGCACGACGAGGGCGCCCTGCTCTGACGGGTCGGCGCGTCCAGCTCGACCGAACGGCCGGTGGCGAAGGTCCGCTGCACCGTGAGGTCGCCGACCTTGCCGCCGTGAGCGGCTGCGTCGATCTTGCCACCGTGGGCGGCGATCA
>NZ_JBTIXF010000048.1:0-52083 GCF_055793945.1 Plantactinospora sp. A48
GGTACGGCGTTGTGGTGGAGCGGGAACGTCATTCATGTGGGTGTTTCCTCCTTGATGTTTCGGCTGGACCGTCACCGGCCACGACCTGACCTCGACCCGAGTCACCAACCACCAGCCGATGGCCATCCACCTGGCTCGCCCCGGCGGATGACGAGCACTTCGCGTTGCACGCCCGTTGCGTTCTGTCACACGCCCGTTGGGTTCCACCGGATCGGACACCCGACCTGGGCGCGCCGGGTGACAACGTGGCACCCCACCCGACAGCGGGCAGGGTGACACCGCGCTTCTACCAGGTTATATCGAGAAATGTCGATATGCAATATCCGCTGTCGACTGACCGGAAGGGCTCGACTGGCGGATTGGCGGGGCACGCGTGCCGGCCGGGCCGGGACCACCGCCGCGTCCGCACCGCGCTCTCGCACGGGGACCGCACAAGGGAGTGTTACCGCTAACAGCCGCCAGGGCAACCCGGCCGGGTCATCGCGGTACGCCGCGAGCGGCCCGAAGACCACGCTGCTGAAGCCTTCGGGCCTGACGCTCGCCAGCGAGCTCACCAGTCCGCGCTACGACCATTCAACACCCTGACATCCTCGACGCCAGGCCAATCCCGTACGGACTTCGCGCGGACCCGAGACACACGGGTGCCGCCACCGACCGATCGGTTGCGGCACCCGCGATCCGGTTCGGGGATCTGGGTGACGGCCGAGTAGTCGGCGGCCGTCACGACCGGCGACCGACCTGAGCCGGTCCCGGTCCCGGTGGCCGGGGCCGTCGCCGGACAACGCGGCCGGCCGAAGCGACCACCGGCCGGATACCTGGCCCGCCGGTGACGACGGTTCAAGACCGGGGGGCCAGGCATGCGGCACCGCACCGCGGGTAGCCGCCAGGCATGGCGCGGTATACGAAACCCGAGCTCAGAGAACAGCTCAAGGAAGAGATCAAAGCCTCCGACCAGGGTGGGAAGAAGGGCGAGTGGTCGGCCCGCAAGTCCCAACTGCTCACCCAGCGGTACAAGAAGCTCGGAGGCGGCTTCGAGGGTCCCAGGGACGAACGGCAGAAGTCCCTGAAGCGCTGGGGCGAGGAGGACTGGCAGACCAGGACGGGTGACACCCGGGCGCGACAGGACACCGAAACAGCTCGCTACCTGCCCAAACAGGCATGGGAGCAGCTATCTCCCGAACAACGGCGGGCCACCGACGCCAGGAAGCGCAGCCAGTCGAAATCGGGCAGGCAGTACGTCGCCAACACCGGGCCCGCCAGACGCGCCCGCCGAAACACCAGCTCGGCCGCCCAGCTGACCGAGCTTCCGGTGGCCGAGGCGACCAGGCTCGTGCGTACCCTCGACGCGGGCCAGCTCAGGACGGCACTTCGGCGCGAGCGCGACGGCAAGGCCCGCAAGACGCTCATCCAGCGCCTGGAGTCGGAACTCGACCGGCGCTGACCGTCCCGCGTCCAGGACGGATCGGCGCCGGCCGCGCCGGGATCAGAAGCCGCGCTGGGATCAGAAGCCGCACGGGGATCAGAAGCGGATCGTCTGCATGCCGGAGAAGCCACCCGAGGTGTTGATCAGTCCCTGGTCGACGCGCAGGATGCCGTACGCGCCCTCCAGCTCGAACTGCCCGGAGTCGCCAGCCGGCACCACCCGCCAGACCTGGGTGGCGTCGTTGACCGCGCACGGCACCAGCTTCAGCGGTGGCGCCGCAGTGGCGGCCACACACAGGTTGCCGAACGCCTTCGGGACGATCTGCACGCGGTTGGCGGCGGTCGTCGGCGCCGGGTAGAGCACCATCCTGGTCGAGTCGTCCCTGGCGGTGCCGGTGAAGTCGACCGTGCCGTCGTCGCGGAACTGCATCCAGCGGTCGACGCCGTCGTCCGCCACGTCGATCAGCACGCCGGTCCGCAGGTCGATGCCGAACTGTCGTAGCTGGGAGACATCCGAGGCGGCCCTGCCGGTCGGTCGCGGGCCCGGCCTGGCGGTGATGCCCGGGGAAGGGCTCGCCGAGCTGCTGGCGGTGACCGGCGGGTTGACCGGGCGGTCCTGGTTCCCGCCTCGGTTCACCGCGAAGCCCGCACCCAGCGCGATGATCAGGACCACGCCGAACGCAGCCCCGGCGGCCCGGTTCTGGCGCCGCCGTCCGGCCCGGCGCCGGATCTCACCCGCCGGCACGACCGTGGCACCGCGTTCCACCCGGTCGGCGTACGCGCGCAGCCCTTCCTTGAGGTAGTCGTCAGGCATCGCGGTGCTCCCGGCCCGTCTCGTAGGTGTCGCTGTCCGTCAGGTGGGCGGCGAGGGCTCTACGTCCTCGTGCCAGCCACGTTGTGATGGTTCCGGCCGGGATGCCGGTCTCCAGTCCTATCTCGGCGACGCTCAGCCCGACGAGATGGTGCAGCACGATCACCTGGCGCTGGCCGGCGGGAATCCGGCGCAGCGCCCCGACGATCGCCACATGGTCGGGGTTGAGCCCGGCCACGTGGTCGTCGACGGCCCCGCGACGGTGGGCGTGCAGCCGGTTCACCGCCTTGCGCCAGGTGCTCACCGCGTGCCGGTAGGCCACCTGGCGTACCCAGGCCTCGGGGTTGTCGTACTGGCTGATCTTGTGCCACCGGTTCCAGGCGCGCAGATACGCCTCCGCCACGGCGTCCTCCGCCTCCGCCGCGCTGCCCAGCATCATCGAGACGTGGGCCAGCACCCGGCGGGAGGAGGCGGCGTAGAAGGAGTCGAAGTCCTCGGGGTCGCGCATGGAGATGGTTGTCCTCAGCGTGCGTATTCGATGGTCTGCAAGCCTGTGCGCCCCGACCTGCCGGTGGTCAGTCTGCCGTTGTCGACCCGCAGGATGCCGTAGGCACCGCGCAGCTCGAACTGACCCGAGTCACCGGCGGGAACGACCTCCCAGATCTGGGTGGCGCGACCCTTGACGCACGTCTCGAGGCGCAGCGCCGCACCGGACGTGTCCGCGACGCAGTAGCCGGCGCCGACCTCCTCGTTCCAGAACGGCGGCTTGAGCAGCACCCGGTTCCTCTCGGCGACGGGCGCGGCCTTCAACGACATCATCGTCGCGTCGGTGCGGCCGGTGCCGGTGAAGTCGACGGATCCGCCCTTCCCCACCGCCAGGTAGCGGTCGAGGCCGTCGTCCGCAACGTCGATCAGCACGCCCGCGTTGAGGGTGATGCCGAACTTGCGCAGCTGGGACAGGTCGGAGACGGCTGCCTTGCCGGGAGCCGTCGCCGTCCTCGTGACGGCGGGAGTCACGGGGTTCGTCGTGGTGGACGTCGCCGTCGGTGACGGCGTGGCGGCCGGCTCGGCGGACTCGGAGACGGACACTTCGGCCGAGCCGGTGGCCGAGCTGGTGGCCGGGCCACCGGCCGCCGGGCCGCCGCTGGTCCCGGCACATCCGGCCAGCAGGATGGCACCGGTCAGGGTGACAACTCCGAGGGCGATGGAACGCATGTCATTTCCTCCTGGGTGGGGTGTCTTCGACAGACACGCCCTGCCCAGGTAGCCGATTTCGCGCCAGAGATCACGGAAAGGTCACGACATGCGTGCCCCAGGAAGCCCGTTCGCGATGCCCGCGGCGAGGCGCAGGACGGATCCTCCCTCCCACCCCGCCGAGGTCGCCGCTAGCCGGTGGTGCAGGTCGCGCCGTTGAGCGAGAAGCTCGTGGGCGCGGCGTTGCTGGTCGTCCATTTGCCCTGTAGGCCGAGGTAGACGCTGGTACCGGGCATGATCGCGGCGTTCCAGTTGAGGTTGTGGGCGGTGACGGCGGTGCCGGACTGGGTGTAGGTGCCACTCCAGGACGCCGTGATCTGTTGGTCGCCGGGGTAGTTGAAGGTCAGCGTCCAGCCGTTGATGGTGCTCTGGCCGGTGTTCTGGATGGTGACCGCGCCGATGAACCCACCGGGCCACTCGTTCTGGGTCTGGTAGGTCACCTTGCACCCGGCCGCCGGCTGCGGACTGGCACTCACCTCGTTCGTCGCGATCGACAGGTTGCCCGCCGCGTCCCGGGCCCGCACGTAGAAGTGGTTGGGCTGGGGAGTGGTCAGCGGGACCGGGTAGCTGGTGCCCGGCACGGTGGCCAGCAGCGTCGAGATGAACACCCCGTCGAACCGGTAGACGTTGTAGCCGGTCACCCCGACGTTGTCCGTCGCGGGCGTCCATTTCAGGGTGGCTGTCGTGGCGGTCACGCCGCCGACGGTCAGCGTGCCCGGCGTGCCCGGCGGCACCGTGTCCGGGCCGGTGTCCGTGGCCGGGGTCATGATGGTGATCGGGTTCGACGTCGGGGACGGATGGCCCGCGGTGTCCTTGGCGGACACCGTGAACCGGTACTGGGTGGCCGGCTTGAGCGTGATCGTCGCCGTGGTGACGTTCCCGACGTCGACGGACGTACCCAGGTCGTAGAACGCCGGGAAGTACCCGACCGTGTAACCGGCGATGGCACAGCAACCGGGGTTGGCGGCCGTCCAGGTCAGGGTGACCGACGTGGCACCGACCCGGGTCGCGGTCAGGTTCGTCGGCGCGCTCGGCGGAAGGTCGGCGGGAGGCGTCGTGGGCGTGGACCCGTACGCGTCGACCGTGTTGGACGCGATCGACAGGTTGCCCACCGCGTCCCGGGCCCGGACGTAGTACCGGAGGCCCGGACCCGGCCCGGCGGTGGCCGGCGGTGGCACCTGGTACGTCGTGGTCGTCACCGTGCCGAGCAGGGTGGACGTGTACCAGCCGTCGAACCGGTAGACGTTGTAGCCGGTCACCCCCACGTTGTCGGTCGACGGTGACCAGGACAACGTCTCGTCGTGTTTGGTCAGGTTCGTCGGGGTGGTCGGTGGCACGGTGTCCGGGCCGGTGTCCGTGGCCGGGGTCATCACCACGATCTCGTTCGACTCAGACGACCTGTGCCCCACCGAGTCCTTGGCGGACACCGAGATGTGGTACTCGTGGGCCGGTGCGGTGGTGATCGTGGCCGTGGTGACGTTGTCGACCGTCGTGCCGGAGAACACGTCGTTGAACGGCAGGTGGTACGAGACGGTGTAGCCGGTGATGGCGCAGCATCCGGGGGCGGAGGCCGTCCAACTGACGGTGATCGACGTCGAGGTGACCCTGGTGGCGGTGAGGTTCGTCGGCGCGCTCGGCGGGAGCGGGGAAATGGGCGGCGTCGACGGCGGGGCCGTGGTCTCCCCGAGTCTCGACCCGGCGGCGGTGCCGGCCGCGGCGGGTGTGGTGGCCAGACCCACACCCAGCACCGCGACCGGCAGGGCTACGGCGGCCAGAACGGCCGGCCACAGGCGGCGGAACAGCGTGCCCCCGTACACGGGCCGCTCCTCTCTCTCGCGTCAGGCGGTGGCGCAGGGTGCGCCGTTCAGGCGGTGGCGCAGGGTGCGCCGTTCAGGCGGTGGCGCAGGGTGCGCCGTTCAGGCGGTGGCGCAGGGTGCGCCGTTGAGGGTGAAGCTCGTCGGCGCGGCGTTGCTGGTGGTCCAGGTGCCCTGGACGCCGAGCAGGAGGCTCCCACCGGGCGCGATGGTGCCGTTCCAGCTGGCGTTGTGGATCGTGACGGCACTGCCGGACTGGGTGGCCGGACCGCCCCAGCCGGAGCTGACGTGCTGGTCGCCGAGGAAGTTGAAGCTCAGCGTCCACTCGTTGATCGTGGTCGTCGAGGTGTTCGCGAGCGTCACCGTCGCGACGAATCCGCCGGGCCATTCGGACTGGTTGGCATAGGTGACCTTGCACCCCGGGGTGGGCGGCGGGGTCGTCGGCGGGGCGGGGTTCGCGGTGACGATGGTGGACGCCGCGGACAGGTTGCCCGCCGCGTCCCGGGCCCGCACGTAGTACATGTTCATCGACGTCGTGAGCTGCACCGTGTACGTCGTCGACGTGACGGTGGCCAGCGGTGTCGAGATGTACAGGCCGTCGAAGCGGTAGACGGTGTAGCCGCTCACCCCGACGTTGTCGGTCGAGGGCGACCAGTTCAGGGTGATCGTCGTGGGGGTCACGTTCGTCTTGGTCAGCGTGCCCGGCGAGCTCGGCGGCACGGTGTCCGGGCCGGTGTCGGTGGCCGGTGTCACCACGCTTATCGAGTTGGACGACGCGGAGCGGTGCCCCAGGTCGTCGTGGGCGGTGACGGAGAACCGGTACTCGCCGGTCGGCTGGGTTGAGATCGTGGCCGTGGTGACGTTCCCGACGCTCTTGGTGAAGATGATGTCGTTGAACGCCTGGGTGTAGGTGATGTCGTACCCGGTGATGGCGCAGCAGCCCCGGTTCGAGGCCGTCCAGGTCAGGACGATCGACGTCGACTTCACCTGGCTGGCGGTGAGGTTGGTGGGCGCGCTCGGCGGGAACGGCGAAGTGTTCGGCGTTGTCGGCGGCGCGGTCGAGGGCGGGGGCGGGGTGGCGGCGGGCCCGGCGGGCTCCGGCGCGGCCGGCGCCATGGGCGCCGGGGCGAGCGCGGCCGGAGCGACCGCGGGGGAATGAGCGGCGCCGACCGCGGGGGCGGCGCCCAGGCCGAGGCCCAGCGCCGCGACCGGCAGGGCGACGGCGGCCAGGAAGCCTGGCCGGAAGCGACGGAACAACGTTCTCGGGTACGCGCCTGACATGCGCTGACGATGCTTCCAATATAGACGTACGTCAAGGTGTGGTTCGGTTGTTGGGACGAACGAAAGACTGCTGCCGGGTGTATCCACCTATTTCCGGTGAGGCACATCCGTCAATATCGATTACTCGGACATCGGCGCAGGGCGCCAATTTTGGCCAACTGTCCTTTTCCCGTGGTCACGGGTCAGGCCATGCCGCCGTTCACCCGAAGTGTCTGAGCGGTGATCCAGCGCGCCTGCGGGCCGCAGAGGAACGCGACGAGCGGTGCGACATCGTCGACCTCGCCGAGGCGGTTGCCCGCCGCGCGACTCTTCGCCCCGGCGATCGACTCGGGGGTTTCGACCGGAAAGTAGAACGAGGTGTTGAGCGGTCCCGGCGCGACGCAGTTGACCGTGACGCCACGGTCGCCCAACTCTTTCGCGAGGGCCCTGGTCAGGTGCTCGACGGCGCCCTTGCTCGCGGCGTAGACGCCGTAGCAGGGAATGGTGAAGGCGACGATCGAGGTGATGACGTTGATGATCCGACCGCCGTCGCGGATCTGGTTCGCGGCCTGCCGCATGGTCAGGAACGCGGCTCGGGCATTGACGGCGAACGCCCGGTCGAAGTCCTCGTCGCTCGTCTCGGCCAGCGGCTTCTTGATGACCAGGCCGGCGTTGTTGACCACGATGTCCACCCCGCCGAAGGCGTCGACCGTCGAGGCGAAGAGCCGCTCGACGTCCGGCGAGCGGGTCACGTCGGCCTGGACGGCGATCGCTCGGCCGCCGTGCCGGCCCAGTTTCTCGGCCGCGTGCCGGGTCTCCTCCGCCCGCTCCGCACGGTGGTAGTTGAGTACGACATCGGCGCCCCGCATCGCCAGGTCCTCGGCCACCGCGAGACCCAGGTTGGCCGTCGCGCCGGTGATGACGGCGACCTTGCCCGACAGGGTCTGTGCTGATTCGTGCATCGAGGGACGCCTCCACTGGTCGTGTGCGGACGACATCCGCCTGCTGTCGAGTTCATCGGATCAGGATCCGTTCGTCCAACAACTTCCGTATCGACCTCACAACCATCGGTTGTGGTATTAATCAGCTCGTGGATCTCGACCTCGCCAACATTCGCGCGTTCGTCGCGGCGGTTGACAACACGACGATGACGGCCGCCGCGAACAGTTTGTCGATCACCCAACAGGCGATGTCGAAGCGGATGACGAGGCTGGAGACCGTCACGGGGCCGCTGCTCGTACGGACGGTCCGCGGCGTCACCCTGACCGATCGCGGTGAACGGTTCCTGCCCTACGCCCGGCGGCTGCTCGCCACCGCCGACGAGGCCATCACGGTGACGATCGACGGGCCCGGTCCGCCGCTTCGGGTGGACGTCTGGGGACACCCGCACCCACCGCGCCTCCTCGTGCAGCGCTTCGCGCGGTCCCACGACGTCGCCGTGCAGACCAGCATGCGGCGCAACCTCGTCCACGCGCTCCAAGCGCTGCGACGCGACGAACTGGACCTGTCGTTCGGCAACATCGCGAACCTGCCTGATCCACTACCCTCCGACGTTCGCGCCGACCTGGCGTGCTTCACCAGGGGGATGGCCCTGGTGAACTCCGACAGCCCGCTCGCCGACCTGACCGAGTTGCGCCCGGAGCACCTGTCCAGCGTCACCCTGTGGATGCCACTGGCCGGCAGCAGCCCCGAGGTGGTGGCCTTCATGCAGGAGTACGCGCAATCGGTGGACATGCCCCTGCTCGACGCGGGCCTGAACATCGGTGTCGAGTCCGTCATGGAGCGGGTGGCGGCCGATCCCGCGTTCGTCTCGCTGATAGACGACACCTGGCCGCTGCCGGTCAACGCACCACTACGCCGGGTGCCGATCAGTCCCGTGCCGTTGTATCCGTGGTACGCGGTGCGACGCCGGCACGGCCACCCGCAGGCACCCCGACTCGTCACCGCCGTCCACCGGTACGCATCGCAGCGACGCCTGCCGGCCGAGCACTGGCTGCCGGTGGCCGCCCGAAGGTCGCCGACCACACCGGCGGATCCCGCCACGGCTGCCCCGATGCCCGACCGTCGGTGAGGAGGTCCCAACCAGGGAGCCGCCACACCGCGCTGCGCAGGAGCCGCGCAGCTGGTCGGTGGGTTCGTTCCGGTGGCGTCACCGGCCGGGATCTGGGCAAAATATGCGATCGTGACGGGGTGGACGATGCGCAGACCGCCAAGCGTCAACGAGGAACTCGCGCGATGGACCCTCGATTCGGCTCCTGACCTGCACCTGTTGCGCTCAGGGCTGCAAGCGGCCATGGAAGGTCAGGACCTCGCCGGTGGTGACCGGGCAGACCTCGCCGAACGGCTCACCATCGTCGCCACCGAACTGGCCGGCAACGCCTTACGCCACGGCCTGCCGCCCACCGTCGTGAGCCTGCACCGGTCCGACGGCACCCTCGTGGTCGACGTGTTCGACAACGACGCCAGCTCGCCCCCCACCGTTGACGACCAGCGCCCGGCCGGCGAGGGTGGGCTCGGCCTGGTTCTGGCACAGCGCCTCGCCGAGCACGTCGGTTGGTATCCCACTGATACCGGTAAGTCGGTCTGGGCCGCATTCGACACCGCCGCCCGGTGACGATCCTGCCCTGAGCCGCCCGACGGTCAGCCGATGGCGAGCACGCGCACCGTCAGCGGCTGCGGGTCAGGACGACGGACAGCGGATTAGGCTGCCCGTGTGGAACCGCCAAGGGTGTACGGGTCTGACGAGCGGCTGCGCCGGCTGGAGTCTCTGGCCGACGCCGCGCTCTCCCGCCTCGACGTCTCGGACCTGCTCGACGAACTCCTCGACCGGGTCCGTGCTCTGCTCGACACCGACACCGCGGCGATCCTGCTGCTGGATCCGCACACCCGCGAGTTGGTCCCGACGGCGGCGAAAGGTCTCGAGGACGAGCTACGCCACCGGATCAGAATCCCGGTCGGTCAGGGATTCACCGGCCGGATCGCCCGCGACCGTCGGCCCCTCGTCCTGCCCGAGGTGACCCCGCAGGACGTGGTCAGCCCGCTGCTGCTGCGGGCGGGGATCAGCTCGCTGTGCGGGGTGCCCATCCTGGCGGCCGGTGAGGTCATCGGTGTGCTGCACGTCGGCACGCTGCGACCACGGGTGTTCAACGACGATGACATCCACCTGCTCGAGGTCGCCGCCGACCGGGCCAGCATCGCCGGACAGATCCGGTCCCACAAGCTCGAGCAGGCCGCCGCCCTCGCGCTGCAACGCAGCCTGCTCCCGCCGCAACTACCTGCCCTGCCCGGTCTGGCCGCCGCGGCCCGCTACGAACCCGGTCACGGTTTCGGTGTCGGAGGCGACTGGTACGACCTGTTCACCCTGCCCTCGGGCTGGCTCGGCCTGGTCATCGGTGACGTCTCCGGCCACGGCCTGGCCTCCGCCGTCGTCATGGGCCGCATCCGCAGCGCACTGCGCGCCTATGCGCTGGTCTACGACGACCCGGCCGAAGTCCTGACCCTGCTCGACCGCAAGGTCCACCACTTCGAAGCCGGCAGCCTCACCACCGCCCTCTACGCCATGATCAGCCCCGAGCGCAGCACCATCCGCTTCTCCAGCGCGGGCCATCTCCCCCCGCTTCTCGCCCGACCTGGTGAGCCCGCCACGCTGCTCGACATCCCGGTTGACGCCCCGCTGGGCGTCGGCGCCACGCACTGGACCCGACGGTCGACACAGCTGGCCCTGCCCCCGCAGTCGCTGCTGTTCTGCTACACCGACGGCCTCGTCGAACGCCGCGACCAGGTCATCGACGTCGGCATCAAGGCCCTCGCCGAGGTCGTGCAGGCCGACGATCCCGAAACCGTCTGCGGCACCGCCATGACCCTGCTCGGCGGCGACCAGCCGAGCGACGACATCGCGGTACTCGCCCTGCGGCGCCTGCCGGAGTTGTCCGATCCGCCTCCGGCGGTCGGGAACTCCTACACCGGTACGCAGGTGTCGTGCAGGTAGTGCAGCTTCGACTCGTCCACGTACCCGCGTAGCGTCGTACCGCGCACCGTCGCGTGGTATCGGTGCGGGTACCTGTCGTGGGCCAGGCTCGGTACGTCGATCAGGTCGCCGACCTGGACCTTGCCGACCACCGCACCGTCGCCGTCGAGAATCGCCCCGTTCGCCTCGGCCCGGTACTCCCGCACGGCCAGGCAGCCGCTGGACCGGTGGCTCACGAACCAGACGGCCGCGGCGGCGATCAGCGCGGTGACCAACGCGGCGGGGATCAGAAGGGTCTTCCGGCGGAACCACCGACGACCGGCCGGGAAGTGTCCGCCACCGCGTTCCGGATCGTGGCCGCTGTCCCGATGGTGTCCGACCGCGTTCGAGGTGCGTCCGGCGACGTCCGGCGGCGGTTCGGACGGGGTCTCCAGCAGGTGGCGGACCGACGTCCACCGCTTGCGCCAGGCGTCCTCGTCGCCACCGCACACCCGGACCACGGCCAGCGTGACCTCCAGGCTGGGCATCCGGTCGCCCCGGAAGGCGTCGTACAGCGTGCTGCGCGGAACCCCGGACGCCTTGGCCAGTTGCGCGTAGCTGGGCGCACCCGACGCGCAGCGCAGTTCGCGCAGGTCACCGACCAGCTCGGCGACCGTGTCGAGATCGCGCATCTGGGTCATGGGCGAGCCACCACCTGATCGTCGATGTTCGCGTCCAACCGGATGCGTCCGGGTTCATCCGAGAGCCTAGTCGGACGCTGAGCGAGCGGCATATCACTGACTGGTCAGGCAGAACCCGTTTCCAGGAGAGGAGTGGTCATGCGAACAGGCGTCGTGGCTCTGGCTGCCACGGTCGCGCTGCTGGTCGGCAGCGCACCGGCGTACGCCGGTCACGTGCACGGGATCCAGACCGCCAACTCGCCCAGCACCGGCCAGCCGATCGAGGGTGGCGGCAGCTGGATCGCCAACAAGAACAACGGCTACTACCTCGGCCGGGCCACCGTCGGGGCGTCGTTCGACAACGAGTACACCGACGGCGGCAACTGGCACTACGGCCGGGCCATCACCACGGTCAACATGTGTGGCTGGGTCATGCCCGGCTCCATGGGGGCCAGCCGGGGCGACGTCGCCGACAGTTGCTCGACCACCACGCGGGAGCGCATCTCGCACCGGCTCACCTTCGGCCGGGACTTCAACGCCAGGGCGCACGAGGCCGTCACCGGTACCTCGGCGCCGGCCAATCCGAGCTGTCCGTTCTTCTACAACTACTTCTACGGCACCGACTTCGGCAGCAACGGCGGCCACTGGGCCGACCAGGCGCCCGGTACCACGGCGTCCTCGGTCCTGTACCGGTTCACCACTGTCGACGGAGGCGCGGTCGTGGTCCGCGACCCGAACCTGGGCTGGGGGTTCCTCCCGTTCGGCTGCGTGACCCGACCGCACGACCTGTTCAACGACAACGACTGACCCGATCAACAGAAGGAGGAAGCATGTCCCGCAAGACCCTGCTGGGCGCGGCCGCGGTCGTCACGACGACCGTCGCCGTGGTGGCCGGCTCGACCGGACCGGTGCTGGCCGACGTCCCGGACCACCACCACATCACCTGCGACAGCGCATCGTTCTACCGGCACTACTCGGTCGGATCCGGCCCGTTCGACAAGATCCGCACGCTGTACCGGGACAACCAGGTCGGCCACACGTACGGCAGTGGCGAAGGTGAGATCAACGGCTGGATCTACGCCCTGGACTTCGGTCCGAACGACTGGGGCTGGGTGCTGCGCAGTTGCGTGAGCGGCTGAGGGGGTACGAGATGATGAAGCTGTGGCGTAGCGCGGCCGTCGTGGCCGGTGCCGTGACGTTGGGCCTCGGCCTGACCAGCGCGCCAGCGTTCGCGGCCTACGGGCACGACGGGGTCACCGAGGAGATCTGCCATTCCGCCGGGCTGTTCCTGCGGGCTGCGCCCGCGCCGGACGCGGCGGCCAAGGAGCACCTCGAGAACGGCTGGCACTTCCACATCTACTGGCACGCGGACAAGGGCATGGTGTACGGCCACTCGCCCATCCTGAACATGGACGGGTACGTGATCGACGGCTACTTCTGCTGAGACACCGGCACCAGGCGCCGGCCCGGGACCTGTTCCGGGTCGGCGCCCCGCCGTACCTGGCAGTCATCGGCGTCCCGTGCCAGCCGTCCCGCGATCCGGCATGCGCCGGTGGGCGTCGTGGGACCGGGACCGGAGCGGATGGCCGGCACGGCAGACACCTACCGGGTGAGGACGAGCTTCCCGCGGACGTGACCGGACTCGCTGCGCCGGTGTGCCTCGGCGGCCCTCGTGATCGGCATGGTGTCGGCGACATCCACCCGCAGGGTGCCGGCGGCGACGAGGTCCAGCAGGGTCGCGAGGTCGGTACCGGACGGACGCATCGGGAACTCCGTGTACCGCCGGCCCCGCGCGGCGGCGATCTCCGGCGTGACGAGTCGGATCGAGCCCGAACCGCTGATCGAGACGAGAATTCCGTCCGGCCGCAACACGCTCAGCGAGCGCGGCCCGTAGTCACCGCCGATCGGGTCGAGCACGGCGTGCACGTCGCGTACGGCGGTGGCGAAGTCCGTGGTGCGGTAGTCGACGACCTCGTCGGCGCCGAGTTCACGCAGGAAGTCGTGGTTCGCCGCGCGAGCGGTGCCGATCACGTACCCGCCGTGTTGCTTGGCGATCTGCACGGCGAGGTGGCCGACCCCGCCGGCCGCCGCGTGGATCAGGATCCGGTCGCCGGCGCGAATGCCGGCGGCCTCGGTGAGGGCCTGACGGGCGGTCAGCCCGGCGACCGGCAGCCCGGCGGCGGTCACGTGTCGGACGCCGGCCGGTTTGGCCGCGAGGGCGGTGACATCGACCACGGCGTATTCCGCGTACCCGCCGCGCATCGGCACGCCGACGACCTCGTCGCCGGGCCGGACCGCGGTGACGCCCGGACCAACCCGTTCGACCACGCCGGACACCTCCAGCCCGGGTGTCAGCGGCGGCGGCCCATATCCCGGTACGAGACCCGAACGCACCTTCCAGTCGGCCGGGTTGACCCCGCTGGCCACCACCCGAACGAGCACCTGCCCCGGCCCCGGCTCCGGCGTGTCCAGCTCGACCGGTTCCAGCACCTCCGGGCCGCCGAACGTGTGCACGCGGACGACGCGCATCGAGTTCTCCCTTCAGGTCCGGCGGTCAGGAACGCGTCGGCAGACAGTTCCACCCTCCGGGCCACGATCACCAATGTCGACCATGGTGCCGTCGTCTGGTATCTCTTGTAAATTAGGCACCTGTCTGATATCTAGGTACCTCATGGATACCGCTCCGGCGTTCCCGGCGGACTGCCCCAGCCGCACGGTGCTCGAAGTGCTCGCCAACAAATGGGCGCTCTACGTGCTCGCCGCCCTGCGCGACAGGCCGTGCCGGTTCAACGAGCTGCGCCGCGCCCTCGATGGCGTGACGCAGAAGATGCTCACCCAGACGCTCCGCGCGCTGGAACGCGACGGCCTGGTCCGCCGCGAGGTCTATCCCACGGCACCGCTGCGCGTGGAGTACTCCCTGACCGACCTGGGCGTCGGCGCCGGCAAACTGACCTCGGCGATCGGCGACTGGTCGAAGCAGCACGCGCGCGAGATCCTCGCCGCCCGCAGCGACTACGACCAGCGCGCCGACGCGGACCCACAACCCGTCCCGACGCGCTGACGAACAGTCCCGGCCGTTTTCGCCCGCGTACCGCCGACCTTTCGGCTCGGTGCCCGCATGGTCGTTCCGGGCCGCCTCGTTTCTGCCGGGCAGACCCTCAGGCATCCTGATGGGTGGGCGGCTGCCTCATCCCCTGACACGACCCGGGCAACAGCGAGGAAAGGAGGACCCCTGTGCCGACCGACCACACCGCGCCGAACTGGCCCACCGCCGCACTGGTGACCATCGACATGCAGGTCGACTTCGCCGAGGGCGGCGCCAGCCCGATCCCGGGCACCGCGGCGGTCGTCCCTGCCGTACGCCGGCTCGCCGACGGCTTCCGCCAGGCCGGCCGGCCGATAGTGCACGTCGCCCGGCTGTACGTCCCGGGCGGAGCCGACGTGGACCCGCCACGGCGGGCCTTCGTGGAGTCCGGCGGTCGGATCGCCGCACCCGGCACCGTGGGATCGGCCCTGCTGCCGGGCATCGCCGGTGATCCCGAGGCCGCCGAGCCGCTGCGACTCGATGCCGACACCCTGCTCGCCGGCCGGCCTCAGCTGGTGGGCCCCGACGAAATCGTGCTGTTCAAGCCCCGCTGGGGCGCCTTCCACCGCACCGATCTGGAGAATCGCCTCCACGGGGCCGGCGTGGACACGGTGGTGGTGGCCGGCTGCAACCTGCCCAACTGCCCACGGGCGACGCTGTTCGAAGCCAGCGAACGAGACTTCCGCACGGTCGTACCGACCGACGCGATCTCGCAGGTGACGCAGGAGCGGGTGGCTGACCTGGCCGGGATCGGCGTGGTGACGCTCAGTGTCGACGAGATTCTCCAGGGCCTGCTGGCGGTGCCGGTAAGAGCATGATCCGTCCGGTCACGGCGAATCCGCGAGCGTGAAGCCTCGACGGCGGGGTGGTTACGCTTCGTCGGCGGGCCGATGCCGGCTGGCACCCGACAACAGGCCGGCGGTGCGGGCCGCCTGGCAGAGGCGACCCGCACCGTCAGCCGGCACCGGGCACGTGGCGCTGACCCCCGGACAACGCGCCGGTGGCCGGTAGTCGCCCGCCTAGAGGTGGGCCGTGGTCACCCGGGAAGACTTGTAGGTGGTGTAGGCCCGGGGCAGCCCTGGGATGTTGGACACGTCCTTGACCAGCATGCCCGTGTGGGCGTCGATGGTCAGCACCTCGCTGTCAACGCCCCCGAACACCTCGGACCCGGCGGTGATCGTCAGCGTTGCCTTCCCGTCGGTGGTCGACTGCGCGACGCTGACCCCGGAGATCGTGGACAGCAGACGCAGCACGCCCTGCCGTACCAGCGTGTTGCCGTCGCCGGCGGACAGCGCCTCGGTGCTGTACGCCCACAGAGCGTTGTCGAAGTGCTGCTGAACGGCCTGGGAACTGTACGGCTTCGGCTCGGCGGTGCCACCCTTCTGCTTGATGAGTGCCACCCTGGCCGCCTGCTGCCTGTCCCACTCCGCCTTCTGCGCGGCGGGGTCGAGACCGACCAGCGGGTCCTTGGCGGCTTCGAGCATCTGGGTCCGGCCCTCGGCGGGGCTGCTGTCCGCGGCGAGGATGGCCGCCTTCACCAGCGGAGCGTAGCCACCGGAGTTCATCTGGTCCTGGTGCCGGGCGATCGCCCGCTTGACGTCGTTCACGCTGTTGCCCGAGTAGATCTTGTGACTGTCGGTGTACAGCGTGTAGACGACCTGCATGGTCCTGGTGCCCTGGACCTGAGTCGCGATCACCAGCCATCCGTCGCCGGTCGCCGGGACGTTCGTCCTGACGTACCCGGCCAGGGTCAGCAACGGGCCGTCGGCGGAGGACGCGCCGGTGTCGACCGTCCCAACCGCGCCCGCACCGGCGGACCTGGCCACCGTCGGGGCCGTGTCGCCGGTCGACCCCGTGGTGACCATGAGGGCGATGACCGCCGCCGCGGCGGCGACCCCCACCCCGGCGCCGACGCCGAGCCGGCCCGCCGAACTGATCTTCCGACGGCTCCGGACCGCCGGGGTGGAACCACTCACCGGTACGGGTGGCGTTTCCACGGTGGGAGTCGTTTCCATGATCTTGTCCTCCACTGATGTCGCGTCCAGCACGCGCACGGTCCCGGGGTCGGCAATCGCCGCCCGCAGCACCGCCCGCGCCCGCTGGTATGCCTCCGGTCGCAGTGGTTCTGCGCCGCTCAACCCACCGATCAGGTCCAGTTCGTCTGTCATCGGTGTCTCTCCTTCGCGGTGTTGCGGTCGTTCAGCAGCGCGGACACCTCGGGCGCACTGCGCAGCGCCGTCCGCGCCTGGCTCAGCAGCCGGCGGGCGGTACCGGCGGGCATGCCGAGCGTCCGTGCGGCGTCGGCTGCGGTCAGGTCCTCCCAGGCGACGAGCCTGAGCACCTCCCGCTCCTCGGGTTTGAGCCGTTGCAGGGCCGCCCGGAGCAGCACCCGGGTGTCCAGGCCGAGGTCCACCGCCGACCACGGATCCCATTCGGCCGCCAGGCTCGACACGTCCGAGACCAGGTCCTCGGCCGGCCGGGACCGCCAGTGGCGACGCAACCGGTTGAGCGCCACCCCGTACAGCCACGGCCGCGCGTCGTCATACGACCGGTCGTACAACCGCCGTGACTCGAAGGCCGCCACCCAGACCTCGCCGAGCAGGTCCTCGGCAGCGTCGCGTCCGACCCGCCGGGCGAGGTACGCGCCGACCGCGATCTCATGACGCTCGACCACCGTCACGAAGGCGTCGACATCACCGTCCAGCGACCTGCCGATCAACTCCGCATCTGAAGCCATGGCCCTCCTCGGCTCAACTCCGCGCCTCCAACCTGACATTGCCAATCGGTCCGCAAAGTGTTCAGGTGCCGGGGGAAACACAGACGGCCCGTTCGGCCGCGGGCAGGCGCCGCCCCACGTCAACGGCCGGGCCACGGTCACGAACCCTTGTTAGGCCATGCACTGGTGTCTATACTTCGAACACTCCAAATTCATCCCAGAGCAACACGCGGCGTCCGCATCGAAGCGCTTCGCCAACCGACTGTGACGATCACCTGACCCACCGACCACCTCTTCGAGATGGTCGCAGCTGATCGACAGACACCCACCCCAGGCAGGAGGTTTCGCGCTGCGGCAATTCCGGGTTTCCGCCAGCCGGTGGTGCGGCCGCCGACCATGGTCGCGCCAATCGTCACGCTCGGTAATCAGATCCACACTTTCGTCGTTCGAGAAGCGCGCGTCGACCGCGGGTTGGCTCAGCGACGGCGGGGCGTTGTTCCAACACCGCTGAAATGGGAGAGAGAAAATTCCTATGAGTCCAAGAGCACGGAAGGCATGGTTCGCTGCTCTCGCCGTCATGTTGGCGTCTGCCGGATCCGTGGCCAGCGTGATGCACACGGCTTCGGCCGACGCCGTGGTCCAACTGAACGCCTCGCAGCTGGTCGCCGACATGGGCGCCGGCTGGAACCTGGGAAACCAGCTGGAAGCCAACGCCAACGGCGTTCCCAGTGAAACGGCATGGGGCAATCCGGTCATCACCCAGGCCCTCATCGACAAGGTGAAGGCTGCGGGATTCAAGACGATTCGCATCCCGGTTTCCTACCTGGGAAAGATAGGTCCGGGTCCGAACTACACGGTCGACGCCGCCTGGCTGAACAGGATCCAGGAAGTCGTCAACTACGCCTACAACCGGGGCATGTATGTGCTGGTCAACATGCATGGAGACGGTTACAAGACCATCCCCGGATCCTGGTTGATATGCGACTCGTCCAATCAGACCACCATCAAGGACAAGTATCAGAAGGTCTGGCAGCAGGTCGCGACCAAGTTCCAGACCTATAGTGAGCACCTGATCCTCGAATCCATGAACGAGGAATTCGACGGGCAGTACGGCAACCCGACCCAGCCGTGCTATTCGAACATCAACGCCTACAACCAGGTCTTCGTGGACACCGTCCGGAAGACCGGCGGAAACAACAGTTCGAGGTGGCTGCTCGTCCCCGGCTGGAACACCAACATCGACTACACCGTGGGCAACTACGGCTTCGTGCTCCCGACCGACCAGTTCCGGTCCTCCTCCATTCCCAGCAGCGAACAGCGGCTCATGATTTCCGTTCACTACTACGACCCGTGGGACTTCGCCGGGGAGGAGAGCGGAAACATCACCCAGTGGGGGCCGAAGTCGACCAACCCGGCGAAGAAGTCGACCTGGGGCCAGCAGGACTACATGGACGGACAGCTGAAGAAGGTGCACGACACCTTCGTCGCGCGGGGATATCCGGCGTTCGTCGGTGAGTACGGTTCGGTCGACAAGACCTCGGCCGACTCGACGAACAACACGTACCGCGCTGACTTCGCGCGCACGCTGGTGGCCGATGCCAAGAAGTACGGAGTGGCCACCGCCTACTGGGACAACGGCTTCAACGGGCAGTACGGGCTCGGGCTGTTCAACCGAAGCTCTGTCACGGTCACCCAGCAGGGCATCATCGACGCCATCATGAGCTCCATCGGTAACACCACACCGCCCACGAGCGCACCGCCGACCAGCGCACCGCCCACCAGCGCGCCGCCCACGAGCACGCCGCCCACCAGCGCACCGCCCACGAGCACGCCGCCGACCAGCCCGCCGCCGTCGAACGGGCGGGGCTGCACGGCGTCGTACACGGTGACGGGTCAGTGGCAGGGCGGTTTCCAGGCCGAGGTACGGGTGACGGCCGGAGGTTCCGCGATCAGCGGTTGGACGGTGACCTGGACGTACGCCAACGGGCAGCAGGTGACGCAGGCATGGAACGCGTCCGTTACCTCCAGCGGCTCGGCCGTGACCGCCCGCAACGTCAGCTACAACGGTTCGATCGCCGCCGGTGGCAGCGCGACCTTCGGCTTCCTGGGGTCGTCGAACTCCACGAACAGCACGCCTTCGTTGTCCTGCGCGGCCAGCTGAACCAGACCGAGGGCTGACGGGCCGGGCGCCTCCAGCGCCCGGCCCGACGCTCCATCGTTACCGGATCACTCTTGAGGCTCGGACGCCGGAACCCGCTTCGCACCCGGCATCGACGCTGCGACACGTACGCGCCACGCTACGGCCGCCCTCAAGTCCGAGGCAACGACCCAGAAAATCTAGTCTCCAAGAACTAGACATCCTCATCGCGGTCGGGTAAGCTTCTTCCCGTTGACAGCAAAGATCGTGTGAACACGCCGACGAATCAGACCGAGCGTCAAGCAGGGCCTGGAACATCGTGAACATCGGGGCTCGCTCGGCACCGGCGGTGGAAGTGCATCACCGCACAGCAGGACCAGGTACGTGCACGGCAAGACCCTGACGTAACTCCAGGTCAGGGGATGCCAGGCGGGGACGGTGAAGTTTCACGTCCCGGCCTGGCACAGAGAACATCCGCCGTACGTGTGTGGGGCCATGGAGTTCGTGTGGGGCTCCGACACCGGCAGATGGCAAGACGGCACCACAGGTTGATGGAAGCAGAGGAAAGGGAGGGCTGAACACCTTGGATCGCCCGCCGTCAGGACGTCGTTTCAGTTCTGAGGCGGACACCGCAGGTTCCATCGAACGAGAGGTGGTCTCCGGTCACGCTTACGCGATCCCCGCGCCGCATGCTGCCGCTGGCAGCCGGTGTGGATACGACAAACCGATGTTCTTTTCGGTAGATGGTGTTTGACCCGTAAACCCTGGGCCCCGGCGCTGGAAAGCGCCGGGGCCCTCGTCACGGAGGTGTACATGGCCCAACCCGACGACATGTTCGGCGACGACGACTACCCCGCCTACACGATGGGCCGCGCCGCGGAGATCACCGGCGCCTCGCAGGACTTCCTGCGCCGGCTCGACGAGGCGAAACTGATCACTCCGTTCCGGTCCGCTGGCGGACACCGCCGCTACTCCCGCTACCAGTTGCGTCTGGCCGCCCGAGCCCGGGAGATGGTCGATCACGGCACCGCCCTGGAAGCCGCCTGCCGCATCATCATCCTCGAAGACCAACTCGAGGAAGCCCTCCAGCACAACCGAAACCTCCAGCGCGGGCAGCAAACCGACGTCGCCTGATCCCCACCCCGCACGGTCCTCCCCAGCAGGAGAGGGACCGTTCACGACGTTTCGGTGGGGCTACGTTGCGGGCGGGCTTCGCGAACAGGGTCGCCAGCGGTGCTTCTCCGTGATCGAAGAGGGCCGGACGGTGGGATGACGCAGTTCCTGCCGGCAGGTGATTCAGGTCTAGGCTGCGCCGCGTGACCAAGGACGACATGAGCGGCGTGGATCTCAACGATGCGCTGCTCGCGGTGGAGAAAGCCGCCCCGGTCGACGCTGTGCAGGCGGTGACCCGCAGCATCGGGGTGAGCCTCGACGCGTCCTGGGTGTCGTTCCTGGTGGCGGACATGAGTGGCCGTGCCCTCGTGCGTCTGGTCCACGTCCCGATCGGTGCCGTGGCCGGCGGCCGTCGGCAGGACGAAGACGTCGCGATGGTGCTGCCCTTCGACGGTGGCCCGCAGGAGCAGGCCCTGCGCGCTCAGCGGGTACTGGTCGAGTACGTCGACGGGCAGCATGTGGTACGCGCGCCGGTCACCCAACGGGGCGAGGCCATCGGGCTGTTGGAGATCGCGCTGTCGGCCGCACCGACCGACTCGGTCGTGCAGCGGGTGTCGCGGACCGCGCACACGTTGGCATTCGTGGTGATCGCCAACCGTCGCCACACCGACCTGTTCGAGTGGGGCCAACGAACGAGTCCGTTCACCCTCGCCGCGGAAATCCAACGGCGGCTGCTTCCCCCATCGTTCACCTGCGAGGCCGACTCGTTCACCCTGGCCGCATGGCTGGAACCCGCAGCCAGCATCGGCGGTGACACCTTCGACTACAGCCTGGCCCGTGACCTGCTGCACCTCAGTATCACTGACGCGGTGGGCCACGGGGTGCACAGCGCGCTGACCGCGACCCTGTGTGTCGGCGCCCTGCGCAACGCCCGCCGCCGCGGCGCCACCCTGCTCGAACAGGCACAGGCCGCGGACGACGCGCTCTCCGACAACGCCGCCACTGGGTCACCTTTCGCCACCGGGCTCATCGGCCGTCTCGACCTGGCCACCGGGATCCTCCAGGTCGTCAACGCGGGGCACCCCACACCGCTGCTCATCCGCGGTGGAACCACGCAAACCGTGGAACTGCCCGCCAACCGGCCCTTCGGAGTACTGCGCCACCGGCCCTACCAAGTTGCCCACATCGGGCTGCGACCCGGCGACCGCCTGGTACTGCTGACCGACGGCATGCTGGAACGCGGCGCCGCAGCCCTGGACCTGTCCACACGACTACAACCCCTGAGCGGCCTGCACCCCCGGGAGGTCGTCCGCGTCCTGGCGGACCTCGTCCTGGACGTCGCCGGGCCCGTCCTACCCGACGACGCGTGCCTGCTGATCCTCGACTGGCACGGCGGACACGGCACCACCCGCCACACCACAGCCGGCGCCGAACCCGACCGAGCCAGCCGAGCCAGCCGAGCCCACCGCGGATAAGATGTTCAGTGGCCGGTAGGCGGGATGTTCGAGCTGTGGCCTTTTTGCTCGTCGCTCTTCAGGCGCTTTGCTGTCTGCTTTTCCTTCGTCGTCTTGCCCTTTTTCTTGACGTTGGCCTTGGCCGTTGAGTCCTTCGACATGATCGAACCTCCCTGAACGGGTCGGTGGGCGTACGGCGTCACGCTCGCCTGACGGCGTGCTGGGGCTGGAGAAGGCCACTCGGCGTTCGCCGGATCCGTGCGCCCTGCTGACCCTACGCCCCTTTACCCGCTCCAGCGGTGACCGGCAAGGGGTCGTTTTCACCCTGTTGGGCGTGCATAACGAGGCGTTGCGGAACTGGATCCGGCAGGCCGACGGAGGGTGAGCGCGCCATGGTGACCGGCGGCGGGACCGTCCGACAGCGAACCCGAAAGTCGTTTGCTGGCGACGGTGAATTCCGGGACGCTTGGCGGCATGACGTTCTGAGGACAGCACCTTCGCCTCCGCCATCCCATCGCGATCGGCGGCCACCCGTCCCACCCTTGGCGAGAAGCGAGCGTCCCTTGTCCGTTCAGCCTTCCCGGCAGGAGTCCCTGCCGGGGCCCAACCCTGCCACCGTCACCGTCTTCGCCTCCCCCACCAGTTGGATCGAGTCCAACGCCGTCGACCAGTGCCGGCAGGTGGCCGGCCTCGACGGCATGGTCCACGTCGCCGGCATGCCGGACCTGCACCCCGGCAAGGGCGCCCCGATCGGCGCCGCCATGAAATCGACTGTGCTCTACCCGAACCTGGTCGGTTCGGATATCGGCTGCGGCATCGCCGTCTTCCCGATCACGTTGAAGCGGGTCGTACCGGAGCGGCTCGCTGGCCGCTTTCCCGACCTCGACCGCCCGCTCGATCCGGACCGGGACGCCGACGACCCGGCCTGGTCCGAACTGGATGGTGACGTCCCCGCCGGCCACCTCGACGGTCTCGGCACCGTCGGGCGGGGCAACCACTTCGTTGAGCTGGCCCGCGTCGGCGAGGTCCTCGACCCGGGACACGCCGCACGGCTCCGGCTCGCCACCGGCGACACGGTCCTCGTCGTGCACAGCGGGTCGCGCGGCCTCGGCGAACGGATCCTGCGCGAACACACGGAGGTGCACGGCGCCGGACCCGCCAGCGATCCCGCCGCGTACCTGGCACGACATGACGACGCCGTGCGCTGGGGTTCGCTCAACCGGCGGCTGCTGGCCGCCCGGGCCGCGATCGCCCTGGGCGCCGAGCCGACGGCGCCGATCGTGGACCAGTGCCACAACCTGGTCGAGGTCCGCGACGGGCACTACCTGCACCGCAAGGGCGCGGCACCGGGCGACGGCCGGGACGTGCTCGTCGCCGGCACCCGCGGCACCCCGTCGTACCTGGTGGCCGCGCACGCCGGCGCGCAGGCCAACCACTCGGTGGCACACGGGGCAGGCCGCAAGATGTCCCGGGCGGACGCGCTGCGCCGCGGCCGGGCCAAGCACACGGTCGAGCAACTGCGCCGCACCCCGGTGGGTTCGCTGGTGGTCTGTGGCGACCGGCAGTTGCTGTTCGAGGAGGCGCCGACCGCGTACAAGCGAATCGAGCAGGTGATCGCCGACCTGGTCGGCCACGGTCTGGCGACCCCGGTGGTGACCACAGTCCCGCTGGTCACCTACAAGACCCCGGACGCGGGCGGCCAGGCGCGCGGCGACCAGCGACCCGAGCGCCGGAAGCGGGGACGGCGGTGAGGCTCCACCCGCTGCTGTCGGCCGATCGCGGTCCGCAGGCGTTCGCCGCCGGCTGGACCGGCGATCCGATCCGCGTCGAACGCCCCTGACCAGCCACCAGGATTCGGACCGTCACTTCCAGCGCGGGCCGTTCCGCACCAGCCGGGCACTGAGCAGGACGAGGCCGAGCAGACCGATGATCCAGGCGGCCTCGACGAGCACGGGCCGCACTTGCACCGCCTCGGGGAAGTAGGAGGTGGTCTGCAGGAGGGAGACGACACATCCGTTCGGATGGACCGCACTGATGGTCGCGTACGGCTGCGGAAGGATCGCGGTCGCCACCGCCCCGCCCGAGGCGGCGTTGCCGATCGCAATGAAGATCAACCAGGTCGGGACGACCGCCCAACGACCGATGAGAATCCCCATCAGCGTGCAGAAGAGCCCGGCGACGGCGATCTGGGCCGCCAGGGTGGCCCAGAGAATCGGCAGGGGGGCGGGAAGCGCTCCGAGGAGCGGGCCAACGGTGGCTCCCAGCGCGAGACCGCCGAGGACGGCGAGGGCCGCGAGGATGGAGAGCCAGATCCGCAGGGGCAGCCGACCGACATTGGTACGCAGTTGCAGGACGGTGAGGAAGCCGAGAAGGGTTGCCGCGATCATCGTGTAGAACGCGGCAAGACCGGAGCGGTCGGTGTCGGGCAGTGGCCGGACGTCGGTCACGGTCAGGTCGACGTTGTCGTGCCTGGTCAGGTCCAGAGCGGCGTTGCGCAGCACCTGGGCGAGGGAGTTGCCGGCGGCGCTGGCGACCAGCAACTGCGGTTCACCCGGCGCCAGGACCAGGGCGGCGTAGACCTCCTGGTGCTCGATGGCGTGCCGGGCCGCGTCGGCGGTCGGGTAGCTTCGATATTCCAGAGCGCCCCGCATGCTCGACTTCAATCCCTGCGCGACCGCCGGGTCACTCGTCGCGTCGCCGACGATCCCCGTCGGGATACGGTGCGGCGGCGGCCGGTCCAGTGCCATGACGTACGAGGCGACGAACACCACGGCCATGGCCGTCCCGACGGCGACAACGGCCAGCACCGTGCGTCGCTCCCCGGGCTTGCGCTCTCCCGTCGTGCTCTTGGACAAGGTTCCTCCCGGTTGCCGCGGCGCTCGACGCGTCCACCGAGCGGTGAAGTGGGAACCTGCGCGGTTCCCACCGCACGGGAACGGTCAAGGACGTGAGCGGAGGCGCTGCCATCGCGCGACGTGACGATGTTCTGTTGCGATACGCAGGAAGCCCCGCATACCCCGCTTCCGGAGGCTGAAACAGCCCTATTGCGACAAGCGAACGTGCGATTACCGAAAAGGCGAAACACCACGCCGAAAGAGACTTACAACCAGTTTGTCGAGGCGAGGTACGGGCCGCCGCGTACGAGATGTCGGTCAGTGAGCGTGGTGGTACCGGTGCACGACCGCGTGGCCCCTGCCCCGCGAGATCATCCACCGGTTCACCGGAGTGGTCAGCAGGAACGCCACCACCAGCGATCCGGCCAGGGACGCCCAGAACAACACGCTGGTCAGCCCGGCGTTCATCGCCCCGGGCACCGCGACGATGAACGCGTTGTCCAGCAGCTCCATGATGGCGATCGACACGGTGTCGGCGGCCAGGGCGACCGACAGCGCGGCACGTAAGCCGACGCCGGCGTGCAGCACGCCACGCATGGTCAACCCGTAGCCGAACACGAACGCCAGCGCGATGGACAGCACGACCGTGGCCACGTTGTGCAACCCGAACGCGGTACCGAGCACCATGCCCAGCACCTCGCCGATGGCGCAGCCGGTCAGACAGTGCAGCGTCGCCTGCGCGGCGACCGCCCAGCCCGCCGAGGGTTGCTGGCCGGCGCGCTGATCCGCGGCTGGCGCCGACGTGTCGTGGTGCTGATGTCCGGGTGCCATGTTCGCCTCCTCCAACCCGGACAACGATACCCCCAGGGGGTACTAGTCGCCAGGGATGCGTTTCGCGCCTGAGCTTCCCGTCCCAGGCGAGGACGTCATCCGCCCACGTGGATGCCGGGGCGACGGGTCGGGTCCGGTTCGACCTTGCGGATGATCTCCCGTACCACCGGCGGCGTGTCTCCCCGGCCGAGGAGGAGGTAGCGCAGCAGATGCGCGACCGGGTTGCCCTCGGACCACTCGAAGTGCGCGTGCGGACGCAGGCCGGTGGCATCGCGCAGGGCGAGCAGGACGGCCGCGATGGCGTTGGGCGCGGCCGGGCTCTGGACCCGCAGCACCCGGTACCCGTCCACCTCGACGCCACGCACGCGGAGCACATCACTGAACTCCGACGGGTCGATGACCTCGATCTCCAGGAACACCACGTCGGCGGCGCCGGGAACCGGGTTCATGCCCCGCTGCGCGCGTTCCTTCGCCCGGTACTCCGCGCCGGTCCCGGCGGCCGGACGGTGGGCGACGATGTCCAGCCGGCCGTCGAACTCGATCGAGTCGGTGACGAACCGGCGGGCCGGCTCGTCGAACTCGATCCGCTCCGCCCGCAGCTCCGTGGTACGCGACACCCGGGAGACCAGGGACACGACGATGATCCCGGCAATGAACAGGCCGGAGATGGCGATCCCCTCGGGCTTTTCGATCACGTTCGCGACCAGCGCGTACACCAGCACCAGCGTCAGTGCCGCGAAGCCGGCGGTGGCCCACGGTTGCCGGTGGCGCAGCGCGGAGATGGTCACCGCGACCGCGCCGGACACCATCATCGCCAGGATCCCGGTGGCGTACGCCCCGGCCTGGGCGTTGACGTCGGCGCGGAACGCCACCGTGATCGCGACGCTGATCAGCGTGTAGACGAGCACGACGGGCCGCACCGCCCGGCCCCACTCCGGCGCCATGCCGTACGACGGCAGGTAACGGGGCACAATGTTGATCAAGCCGGCCATCGCCGACGCACCGGCGAACCACAGGATCAGCACGCTGCTGATGTCGTAGACGGTGCCGAACGCCTCCCCCAGGTACTCGTGGGCGACGTAGGCCAACGCCCGTCCGTTGGCCCGACCGCCGGGGGCGAACTCCTCGGCGGGAATCAGCAGGGTGGTGACGAACGTCGTGGTCAGCAGGTACCCGGACATGATCAGCGCGGCGGTGGTGAGCAGCTTGCGGGTGTTGCCGATCCGCGCCCGCAGGCGTGCCTCGCCGTCCGGACCCTCGCCCTTGACCAGCGGCATCATGCTCACGCCCGTCTCGAAGCCGGACAGACCCAGCACCAGCAGCGGGAACGCCAGCACGGCCGGGCCGACAACATCACCGACACCGCCGGTGCCGGCGGTCAGCGCCCCGGTCCAGCCCGACAGCAACCCCGGATCGCGCACCACCTCGACCAGGCCGACGGTCACGATCGCCGCGTTCAGCAGCAGGAACACCGCCACCAGGGGAATGGCGACCCCGACGGCCTCGCTGAACCCGAGCAGGAACACCCCGCCGAGGATCAGCAGCAGCACCACGGTCACCACCACGGCCGTGATCGTGCCGCGCGGGAACCCGTCGGGCAGGATCGGGTTCTCCATCAGATGCACCGTCGCGTCCGCCGAGGACAGGGTGATCGTGATGATCCAGGACGTGGCGACGAAACCGAGCAGGACCAGCACGAACACCTTGCCCCGCCAGAACGGCAGCAGCCGCTCGAGCATCGCCACCGAGCCCTGCCCGTGCGGGCTCTCCCGCGCCACCCGCCGGTACATCGGCAGCACCCCGAACAGGGTCAACGCCACGATCAGCAGCGTCGCCAGCGGCGACAGCGCGCCAGCCGCCAGCGCCGCGATGCCCGGCAGGTACGACAGGGTGGAGAAGTAGTCCACTCCGGTCAGGCACATCACCTTCCACCACGAGTGCGGCCGGGCATGCGCCTCCCCCGACTCCGGACCGGCCGGTTGCACCCGATGCCTGAGCAACCATCGCGCCACCGGCCCGGTCGGAAGGGTTGTCGTCGACGGCGTGTCCACACACTCGGGCACCAGCAGCCCTGGCGCGTCCGCCTGTCGATCCGGCGGCTGGATGCCGGCATTCGGCTCGCCACCGCCCCGGACCCCCGCCTCGGCCTCACCCCCGCTGACCATGCCGACTCCGTCCCTATCCACGCTCCGGCCAGACCCGCCCCGCCGAACCGGCACCCTGCCGACCGTGCCGACTCTGCCGAGCAGCGAGAGCCTACCCATCCAGGGCAAACCACGAACGACGCTCCGGACCCAACCACTGCTGGTCCTCGAAGCCCTGCTCGCTCAGGATCCTGTCGATGCGGGCGCGATGCGCCTTCTCCCAGGCATCGAGGGATTCGTCGGCCTCCCTGGCCGCCTTCCGCTCGGCGTCGCGGAGCACCTGCTCCTGGCGGATGGCGGGCGTGACCACAATGCCCTCTTCGTCGGCCAATAGCGAGTTGTCCTCGACCGCCCGGGCCCACGCTGTCATGCGAGGATCGACCCAGCCAGTAGACGAGCAGCCCAGCAAGGAATTTTTGACCATGTTCGATCGCCAGTGGCTGTCCCAGGGCGAGCACTTCGCACCTGGCAGGGAGCTGTTCCGTTGCGACCGTCACTTCGCCGTCTGGGCCTACACGGTCAGCCACAGCCAACTGCTGTTGCGGGCGCGGACAACCGGGCCCGACGGCGCACGGCAGACCAGGATCGACGTACTGTTCAAGCCGGTCGGGGCGATGAAGACGCGGACGGAGTACCGCGATGGATTGGTCATCCGGTGCGCGGACACCGAAGAGCGGGACCGCATTCTTGCCGATGCCGGCCTCGCGGGCACCGACCACGCCGTATTCGTGCTGCCGACCCCGGATGGGCTCGACCACGTCGTGGCCGGGGCCATCGGGTGGGGCGAAGACGAGCAGGAGGACAATGAACCCAGCTCTCTGGCGTTATTCGTGCCCGCCACCGACCCGACCCGGCTGCTGCCAACGCCCCATGCCGTTGCGTGGAGCACGCGGCAGGCGTAGCAGTCAGTCCCACCAGCCCTGCGGCGGCACGGTTACTTCTGTTCCCCGCGCCGAGTCCTAGCCCAATAGTCGTGAGCGGCTCCAAAGACAGAGTCGTACTCAGCCAACGGAACAACAGCGACCGAAACTGGATTCTTCATGTCATCCAACCCAGGCATGTAACTTGCCGCCAGGAAGGTTGCGTTCCCTTCGTACACATATCCACGGACCTTCCATCCATCCAGAGACTCCGCAACCTGTATTAACGCGGCATCATGGAGCGAGTCGTCCGACTCCAGAATCTCCATAACCGATCCCGCGTCGACGGAGATCCGGCGAAGCCTGCCGTCGACCATCTCGTGCAGGCCTCCCAGGCTCCTCATTGCCGATTCGAGAAAGCACGGCTCCATGTCACCCACCAATTCGCCATGGATGACAAGCTGGAACCGGTACATGCCCGGGCTGGTCGACGGCGTCACGACAAAGCCAAACAGACCGTCGTCGGTCAAGAACCTCATCACTGCATCCTTTCCACCTGGATCGGGATGTCAATCATTGGATTCGACACTGACCCACCACCATTCAACACCATTCGACGGACGTGACGGCGTGCCACGACCGTCCACCGCCGCTTCAGCCCCAGCTCGGCCTGTGGGTGACGCCAGGTGAGATAGATCACCGACCAGGACAGCCCTTCACCGTTGTCAATATTGCTAGGTGGAGAAACCTTCAACGGGAAGGCATGGCATCGATCATGGAGAGTCACAACGCCCCGTACCCGCAGAACAGCGACCTGCGGCTCAGTCGACGCAGCCTGCTACTGGCCGGCGCGGCCGCGGGGGGCGCGCTTGTGGTACCCGAACTGCTCGCCCCGGCCGCCGCCTCGGCGTCCCCGGCGACCTTCACCGCGTACCACGGGGTGGACAGTGCCGCACACCAGCAGAAGGTCAATGACCTCACGGCGCAGGGCTACCGGATGATCTCGCTGAGCGTCTACGGCTCCCCCGTGCGGTACGCCGCCGTGTGGGTCCAGCGGTCGGGCCCCGCGTGGACAGCCGTGCAGGACCTCACCCCCGACGGATACTCGGCGCAGTTCAACAACCTCGTCGGCCAGGGCTACGTACCGACCATCGTCACCGCGACGGGCCCGAGCGCCACCGCGGTCTTCGCCGCCGTGTTCGAGAAGATCACACCCGCCGGTTGGTCCGCGCACCACGGCCTCAATGACGCCGGTTTCGCCAGCAACAACGAGGCGGCCAAAGGCAACGGGCAGATCCTCGCGTCGCTGGCGATCTACGGCACCGGCGCCAGCGACCGTACGTACGCCGCGGTCTGGCTGCCCAACACCGGCGGCGTGAAGTGGAACGCCGGTCCGATGGGTGACAGCACCGAGTACCAGAGTTGGCAGGACGGCTACACGCAAGCCGCCCTGCGGCCGGTGATCGTGGACGCGAACGACGGTGGCCAGTACGCGGCCCTGTTCACCGACAACCTGGCCGGCACCTGGGTCGCCCGGCGGGACATGACCAGCGCCGACTACCAGACCGAGTTCAACACGCAGGTCGCAGCCGGTCGCATGCCGATCTCCGTGCAGGGCGGCGGGTCCGTCTCCGACATCCGGTACTCGGCCGTCTTCGTCAGCCAGGACCCACCGACCGCCCGGCAGTGGACCCAGGTCAACAGCGTGGGCGCGACGTACGCCGGTCTCCACAACGTCGTGCGCGCCTTCATGCAGCAGTACGGCGTACGCGCGGGCCAGCTCGCGATCCGCAAGAACGGCACGATGAAGCTCGCGTCCGGCTACACCTGGTCGGAGCCCGGCGCGGCGATCACCCAGCCCGACACCCCGATGCGGGTGGCGAGCGTGAGCAAGGCGTTCACCTGCGCGGCGATCTGGGCTCTGGCGCAGGACCAGCGTCTCGATCTGAACACCAGGGTGTTTCCGTACCTGGGAATCACCACCGTGGCGTTGCCGGGTCAGACCAGGGACAGCAGGATCGACGACATCACCGTGCAGGAACTGGTCGACCACACCGGGGGCTGGGCCCGCTACCAGCCGGGCGGCATCGACCCGGTCTTCGAAGGTCGCATGATCGCCCGGGCCTTCGGGCTGCCCGGGCACGTGACGAAGCGTGATGTCGCCCGGTACATGTACGGCGAGCCGCTGCAGTACACGCCCGGGAGCCCTCCGGACGGCTTCGGCCTGGCCGACAGGTACTCGAACTTCGGGTACCTGCTGCTCGGGCTGGTGGTGGAGCAGTGCACCGGGCAGAACTTCCTCGACTACGTGAAGAGCCGCGTGCTCGTCCCGCTGGGCCTGTCCAACAACGTCTTCCTCGGTAGTACCCTCCGCTCCGACAAGCTGCCCGGCGAGGTGAGCTACGACGCGCCGGGGGTCGGCCTCAGCGCGTGGGATCCGTGGTCGGACGCCAAGGTCCCGGCCGCGTACGGCACCTTCCTCATCGCGCAGATGGACAGCGGTGGGGGCCTCGTGTCCAGCGCCCCTGCGCTCGCCACGTTCATCGGCAGCAACGCGGCGTGGGACACGGGCGGCCGGTCTCCCAACTCCGCGCGAACCGGTGGCATGCCGGGCACGGCCAGCCGCATCGAGTCCCGCGACGACGACATCGACTGGGCGTACATCTTCAACACCGGAGAGATTCCGGCGGAAATCGACGCGAATGGCAAGAGCAGCCTTGACCGCCTCGCTGTCGCCATCAACGAGGCGATCACGGCGGCCGGCATGTAGGGGCGGCGCAGGTTGACCCGTACGGGTTCAGCACCTTGGACCCGTACGGGTGCCGGATCGTGACGGACAGCCGGCCGGTCAGCGCGGCCCCCGGCAGTCTGTTCACCACTACCGCCCACGGACACGCTCTGGCTGGTACGCCGCCAGGAAGGTGCGGTTGGCGGGCTCGGCCTCTTGCGAAGGAATCGTGATACGAGCGCTAACTTGGGCGGGTTCCGATGGTCGTGAACATGAGGTGGGACAAGATTACAAAACGCGGATCAAGCAACACTTCGCGAAGCTTTTGTAGCTCCTCCTCGTCGAGGCCAGCGGCGAGCAGTCCAGACTCGAGCTGGAAAGAATTGCTGTGGTGAAGAAGACAAGCCCCTGTGCCACCAGCCCAGGACTCTGCGTGCGCCTTGGTGGTGACTTCGATCAGACCGGCTCTGCGCATGGTGGCGTTGGCCTGAGCTGCCCAGCGAGTGTCGATACCGACTGCGGGGCTCCCATCTCGGCAGATCTCGAGAAATTTCTTGAAGATCCGGGTGGCGGTCTCGCTGGGACTGTCCAGGACCAGGTCGAGATAATCTGTTTCCCAGTCTGAGACCACCAAAATGCCTCCGGGGTTTAGCGCGGAGACAAACCGGTGAACAATTTTCTCCCGTGCGGGGAGGTGCATCAGCAGAAGCCTTGCGTGGATGAGGTCGAAACCATCCGACGGAAATGGGTCAGTTCGAACGTCATGTTGCAACGTTTCCAGATTTTCCCGCGCCGGAATATGCTGGGGCTTGAGATCGGAGGCAAGGACGCGCCCCGTCGGACCAACGCGTTCGGCCAGCCAGTGAGCAACTGTCCCGGCTCCAGAGCCAACGTCCCAACACCGCCATCCGGCCGCCACTCCTACCGAGGTCAGAGTGGCACGGGTTGGTGAGTCCACAACCTCGCCAATGTGCCTCAGTTGATTTGCGGCCTCGGTGTTGTCGTTGTCAAAAGCGTAAGACGTAGGCGTTGGCCTGGCGGTCATCGATCCCCACTTCTCGTCGGTTGGCAGCTTCCGCCTGCTGTTGGCGACAACAGGCTCCAGTCGGTCCACCTCGCTGAGGCTGGTTAGCTGGATTATGGCATCCGACGTCAGGCGGGGCCGGCCTGGAAATCGCCCAGACACCAGTACGCCGGCTACACCGCCAACCCGGTTATTCGCCGGCTGTGGCATTGACCTGGACCATCCCCCTCGCGCATGCCTTCAGGGTGGTGACGGTGGTCGCGCCGTCCGAGGCGGCCTCGACGGCGTTGCGGAGCATGTGCACCAGGCTCGTATCGCCCTTTACCTGCACGGCGGTAATCCCAGCCCTGGACGTGGTGAGGGTCTCCGTCGGAACCGCGGGACCAAGCCGGCCAGGTGACTCCCGCTACGCGACCGTGACGGCCGCGTCAGGACGAGATCGGCGAGCCTTCCCGGCCCCGATTCCTGCCCGTCTCCGATCGCGTCACCGCCTCCTGAGGCTCCGGGCGAAGAGCCGCGGTGAGGGCGTCGATCAGTTCGGTGTCGGTGGCGCCGAGCCGCCGACCGGCGAGGATGTATGCCCGGGCCCGGCTGGCCAACTGCTCCGTGCGGTCGGTCGCCGGGGGCGGCGCGGTGGCCGCGACCCGGGTACCGGCCGCTCGCCCGGTCACCACCAGACCCGCTGACTCGAGTTCCTGGTACGCCCGGGCGATGGTGCCATTGGCCAGGCCGAGGTCCCCGGCCAGTTGCCGGACCGGCGGCAACTTCTGCCCGGTTACGAGCACCCCCAGAACGATCAGGTCCGCGATCTGCTGCCTTACCTGCTCGAAGGGGGGCACCGCAGAGGATGAATCGACCCGGATCGCGGGTTCAGCGCTCATCGTGGCACCGGGTTCAGCGCCTTGCCGGTGTCCGGGCAGACGTGGCGGGTGGACTCGTCCGTGGTGATCAGCGCACCCGCGTACCGCGCGAAGACCGCCAGGCCGACGGCAGCCAGCACGCTCAAGCCGAAACCCCACACGGGAGAGCCGCCGCCGCGCCAGTCGAGCTGCTCGTCGGCGTACCAGAAGCTGACAGCCGTGAAGATCTCCGCGTAGATCACTGCGCAGCCCCACGTTGTGCGTCGCACCACGGCGCGACGCCACGCCTCGTCAGCCGCATGCCCGGCCGCGTCGCCGCCCGCTTGGGCGCTACGCACAACCGCCCGCACCACAACAGCCCAGAGCACGGCGACCACGGCCAGGACGATCCCCGCGCCGGCCAGGGTGACCGGCTCCGCCGTCCCGAAGTACTCCGCCTCGTGGTCGGGACGGACCGGGGTGGGGAAGGCCGAGCAGACCCCGAGACCGGCAGCGAGCAACGCGATCACCACGACCGTCGACCGCGGTACGTAGTCACGGATCCGGCGAGTCCTCAGGGTGGCCATGCCACGCAAGCGCGGCGGCCGAGGCGTGGTCACCTCCCCCGCGACCAACCCGATCCCCACGGCCAGCGCCAACGCGACAGGGGCCAGATCAAAGAGGTACGTACGGGTCAGCGCGAACGCCAAACTCGTCCCCACCACCAGGCCGGTCAACCGGCACCACCCACCAGGAGCCATGGCCACCTCTCCTTGTACCGATTCCTCGATACAAGGGTAGTCAGGTCTATCTCCATGTATCAAGAGGGCAGTACAAGACCGTCCCGCGAATGAGCGTCACCAGCCGGTCGGAGAACGCCACGACCAGCCGGACCCGGCCCGGCCCCAAGACACGCCCGTCGCACGAGCGCCTGACCGCAGACCCTCACCATCTTGCGCGTCCGAAGGGACTCGAACCCTTAATTAACCCTCTGATCCGGAGGGTCTGGTCGACCATGGTCCGGCGGGTAGGCGATGTGTGTCTTCCAGCAGGTCGAGCGTGTAGCCGGCCACCGCCGCGATGTCGCCGCCGAGAAACGGGAAGTGCGGGACCGCAGCCGGCGCCTCGGTCGCGGCCCGCACATCGGCCACAACATCGAGACCCGGCTGGTTCAGCAACTGGACCAAACCAATCGCGGCAGCCCACCGCTCGGCCATGGACTCCGCACGCCCCCACCGACCGGTCAACACCGCCGCAACAGCCCGATCCCCGGTACCACGAGCACAGATCCCAACCGCCACCGCCGCAGCCGACGCCACAATCGGATCCTCACCCTCAACCAGCGGGATCAACACAGGAACGATCGACGCTCGGTCCTCCGGAAAGTACGCAAGCAACTGAGCGGCGTACAACCGCGTACCAGGATCACCAGCCGCCAACGCCCCTACATAGACCGACACGCCGGCCCGCACGGCGTCATACGCTTCGGTTTGTACGCGCTCTGCCTCACGATCGACCTCGACGTCCCTGAAGAGCGCCGCAGCCTCCCGCGCGGACCGCTCAGCCGGATCGGTCGCAGCGGAGATCCAGGCGATCTGTTCCGCCTCAAGTTCCGCCACTGTCAGTCCCGCCTTGCGCTCCACCTCGCGCCGCAGTTGTGCGAAGTCCGGGCGCTCATTGAGCGTGATCTCCTCCTCGCCGATCGCGATCTGCCGCAACATCTGACAGGTGCCGAATCGATCCGGCGCTGCCGGGTCAGCCACAACGTCGACAAGAAATGGCACCGCCACAATCGACGCTGGCGAGGAAGACCCCTGATGAAGCAGCCGACGGGACAGATACTCGTAGCCGAGCTTCCGTCGTTCCTCGTCGGCCGACCAGATCGCGTGGAACGCCGCCGGAACCTCCTCGGGCGGCCCATGCACCTCAAGTGATGCCCAGTCGGCAGAATCCACCTCGACATGACGCTCAGGCATGCGGTGACCTTACGGAAGAAGACCCCCGCGGTCGCTGTCCCAGACCAGGTCCAGCGGACCGGTCCCGACCAGAGCCGAGCACGAGTGCCGAGCAGACAAGAATTTTGCTGGACGACTGGCCCGCCCGATTGGCGAGCCAGTCGTCCGGCGGCTACCAGCGGCTCGGCTCCCGGTAGACCAGGCCAAGCTTTTCGGCTCCGCCCTTGTAACTGCCGAGCATCTCCGCGACGGACTTCGGATCGACGCTTCTCATCCCCTCGACAAGTTCAGCGGCCAGGACCTCCGGGGTTTCATCTCGGACGTCAACTACGAGACCGAAATGGACGGACGGGTCGTCGAACGGGTCTCAGTGGGCGGGATAGCTGAACGTCAGCCGCGCGGCATCGAAGTCCTTCAACCAAGCCGTGCACCATCCGAAGGCGCAGTCCCACCGGCCCAGGATGCTGGGATCAGCACGCAACCGTTCGGCCACCAGCCGAGCCAACGTCCTGGCTGGCCATTCCCAACTATGGTCCTGCTCGGCCCGAGCGATTTCCCGGTCGTGCTCCACCGCGTCGAACCGCATGTCCTGCGGAGGATCTCCCGGCATAGAGGAGCGCCAGTCCTTCCACACCACCTCCGGACCCTCGCGCACGATCGTGACGTACAGGCCACCGCAGCAACCCTCAGCACAGGACGCCTCGGCGAGCCTGACCTCCTTCGGCTCGCTCGTGGCCCTGAGCCGCCCGCTGTAGACAAGGCACTCCGGTTCCGCAGCGGGACCCTTGTCGAACGCCGCCGCGACGATCGGAATCCCGTCGATGACGACCCTGGCCTCCACCGAAGAGAATCCGACCGGATTCGGATCCGGCACCACCACGCGCACCGCGAATCCTTGATCCGGCACGTCGCCTCTGGCGACCTGTTCGATGACCCAGGTGGCGCGCCTGGCCTCGACCGGATCACCGGAAGACGCGCTACGGTCCAGCGCTTCCACCCACCGTTGGGACGTCAATACCTGCGTGAGCTGGTCAACGAGGCCTCGGCGAGGGTCTCCGACCACGGGTGCCGCCGGTCCGCTGCGCAGGTCCTCGGCCACCATGGCCATCAAGGCGGCCCGCTCCAGGGTGGCCGCCCTGGTGTCCGCGAGGGCAACCCAACGTTGACAGGTGTCCGCGGCTTGCCCGTACCGGCTGATCTCGTACTGGTCGTTGCGGGTGTTGGTCATCGCGAGTAGGAGGTTCCCGGCCTGGTCCCAGGTGTCATCGTTCACGGCGGGTTCACTGAGAGCCTCGGCCACCGCATATTGTTCAGCGATCTGCCGGGCGATGTCGCTGGAGAGAAGATCTCGCGGCGTCGACAGCACCCAGGCACGTGCCACCGGATCAGGATTGTCAGCCAGCGCCCGCACGGCGACCACCCGCAGGTATCTGCGAGATCGGTTCACGAGCCAGATGAGGTCGCGCGCGGCGGTAGGGATCTTCGCCAGCGCCTCGACGGCAGGCCGATCAGCGAACCGCAACAGCCCGATAACCTTGATCAAGGCGACGTCGGCCGGTTCGGCGTGTCCGTCCAGCAGACCGAGCCCGAGCAGGACGGCGCGTCGATCCGTACCATTACTCACAAGCCAGCGGGCGGCTTCAAGAAGCCGCCGCGGCGGTTCGAGGGCAAGTTCCTGCCATGCCCGCCCTACGTCCCCAGCCACGATGGCCAGCTGAGTGCACTGATCGTGCAGGTCGACGGCGGACAGCCTCGGGTTGGCGACAAATTCCTCCAGCAAGGCCACCAGGGCCAGCCTGCGCTCCAGATACGGAACGTCAGGTTGCTCGACGTCGCACGGCAGAGGACGACCACCGTCAGGCAACGGTCCGTCCGGCGTCAGACGATGCAGCCGAAGCGCATGTTCCAACAAGGAAACCCGATGATCGAGCGCCTTACGCTCATCGACCACGCTCAACAGACTGGGCAGAACTCGATTCTCTTCGTCATGCCCGCCACGGTACAGACCGATCATGTTGCCGGCGATGGCATTCCGGGCTCCGGCGACTCCGAAGGTGCGGCTTGAGACCCGTGCCTGACGAACCTCGAGGCGTGAGCGCCGCGGCGGCGGCTTCTGCTGGCGTCGTATCCTTCCCGCCTCGCTTGTGTCCCGGTCGTACGATCGCGGGCTATGTGGATTCGACGTGGGGCGATGATCGGCGCGTCGGTCACCGCGCTGGCTGTGGCCGGATGCGCGGGCGAGAGCGCGGGGTCACAAACAGCGCCGACACCGCACGCGTCCAGGCCGACGCCAGCGACGACGACGAAGGCGGCGCCCGCCGCGCACGTGAAGTGCGACAAGGTACCGGCAGTCCTGACCGGCGACATCATGTCCGGTGCCCAGGCCACGGCCGGCACGCTCACGGCCGTCAAGGCGGCGGCGTGGCGATCGCCGGATTTCAGTGAGCTGTGGTTCGTGGCCGTCCGGTTCCGCGCGGATGGGGTTCCGGCGCAAACGGGCGTATGGGTTACCGACTCGCTCAGTGCCGACGACGACGCGATCATGTCCGTCGACCATGTCGCCCAGCAGTTCACGTCATGGCCGGCCGCGAGCGGCACCGCCGTTGCTATTCAGGAGGACGACCGGGGGGTAGCGGCGGCTGTCGGCTGTCTGGCGTAACGCGGAGTTGCTTGTGGGGAGCGACGCTCTCTCGTGACCTCTACGCCGGACGTCGGCCGGCACGTGGTGATCCGGGCATCGGCCGGTCCGCGTATACCGACGCCCTGGAAGTTCACGTCCGTCCAGGTGGTGGGCCGGGCGGTGAACCGCCCCGCTGCGGCCGGATCCCGCAGTTCCTGGACACTGGCGGGATGCTTCCCCCTCCGGAGACGACCGTTGGTCTGCCCGTCCGGACGGTGCTGCCGGCGCTCATGGCCGGCATCGAGCGGGCCGGGGTGGTCGTTCTGGTCGCGCCGCCGGGCACCGGCAAGACCACGCTGGTGCCGCTCGCCCTGGCCGACGGCGTGCCCGGACGGGTGGTGGTCGCCGAGCCGCGGCGGGTGGCGGCCCGGGCGGCCGCCCGGTGGGCGGCTTCGCTGCTAGGTGAGCGGGTCGGTGACCGGGTTGGCTTCACGGTACGGGGCGAGCGGCGCGTCGGCCCGGCCACCCGGGTGGAGGTGGTGACCACCGGGGTGCTGGTCCGCCGGCTACAACGGGATCCGGAGCTGGCCGGCGTCGACGCCGTGATCCTCGACGAGTGCCACGAGCGGCACCTCGACTCCGATCTCGCCCTCGCCTTCGTCGCGGAGGTCCGGGCCACGCTGCGACCGGAACTGCGGCTGGTGGCGATGTCCGCCACCGCCGACACCGGACGGCTCGCCCAGGTGCTGGACGCCGCGGTCATCGAGGCGCACGCGGCCGCGTACCCGGTGGAAGTGCACTGGTGCCCGCCGGCCGGTCGGGTCGAGCCGACCCACGGCCTCCGGGTCGACCCACGGCTGCTCGACCACGTGGCGGCCACCGTCCGGCGGGCGCTCGCCGACGGGCCCGGCGACGTGCTGGTGTTCCTGCCCGGCGCCCGCGAGTTGAGCACGGTCGCCGGTCGGTTAACCGGGTTGGGCGTCGACGTGGTCACGCTGCACGGCCGGCAGACCGGCACCGGTCAGGACGCCGCGCTGCGGCCGGGCCCGCGCCGGCGCGTCGTGCTGGCCACCGCGGTCGCCGAGAGCAGCCTGACGGTGCCGGGGGTACGGGCGGTGGTCGACTCGGGACTGAGCCGCGTACCCCGCACCGACCATGCCCGTGGCCTTGACGCGCTGGTCACCGTCGCGGTGTCGCGGGCCTCGGCGGCGCAACGGGCGGGCCGCGCCGGGCGGGAGTCCCCGGGGCGGGTCTACCGGTGCTGGTCGCTGGCCCAGCACGAGCGGCTGCCCGCGCGGGCCGAGCCGGAGATCGCCACGGCCGACCTGACCGGGCTGGCCCTGGATCTGGCCCTCTGGGGTCACCCGGACGGGACCGGCCTGGCCCTGCCCGATCCGCCGCCGGCCGGTGCCCTGCGGGTCGCGCAGGACACCCTGCGCGCGCTCGGCGCGATCGATGCCGAGGGCCGCGTGACAGATCGTGGGCGGGCCATCGCGGAGGCCGGTACCCATCCCCGGCTGGCCCGCGCGCTGCTGGACGGTGCCGCCGCCGTGGGCGGTGTCCGGGCGGCCGAGGTGGTGGCGCTGCTGGCCGAGGATGCCCCCGGCGTCGGCGGCGACGACCTGGTCGCGGTCTGGCGGGGCCGGCGGGCGGACGCTCCGGCCGCCTGGCGTCAGGAGGTACACCGGCTGTCCCGGATGGTCCCGGACCGCCCCACCACCTCGCTGCCCGATGACCAGGCCGTCGGGCTCGTCGTCGGGCTCGCGTACCCGGAACGGCTCGCTCGGGCGCGACGGTCGGGCGGTACGGCGTACCTGATGGCCGGTGGCACCGCCGCGGACCTGGCGCCCGGATCGGGCCTGGCCGGTACGCCGTGGCTGGCCGTCGCCGTCGCCGACCGCGCGCCGGGAGCGCCGACCGCCCGGATCCGGCTGGCCGTCCCGTTGGACGAGGCGACCGTCCGGCGCGCCGGGGCCGCGTTGGCCGGCTCGACCACCGAGGTCGGGTGGATCGACGGCGATGTGGTGGCCCGCCGGGTCGACCGGCTCGGCGCGATCACGCTGGTCGAGCGCGCGCTGACCGATCCGGACCCCGAGCTGGTACGCGCCGCGCTGCTGGACGGGCTTCGCCGCGAAGGACTGGGCCTGCTCACCTGGTCGCGCGAGGCCGTGGCGCTGCGCGACCGGTTGGTCTTCTGCCGGCGGACGCTCGGCGAGCCCTGGCCGGACGTGTCCGACGAGGCGCTGCTGGCCCACGCCGGCACGTGGCTGGGTCCGGAACTGGGCCGGGCCCGCCGCCGCACCGACCTGGGCCGTATCGCGGTCACCACCGCGCTCCGCCGGCTGCTGGCGTGGCCCGAGGCCGCCCAGCTCGATCAGGTGGCGCCGGAACGGATCGAGGTGCCCAGCGGCTCCCGGATCCGGGTGGACTACACCGACCCTGCCGCGCCGGCCCTCGCCGTCAAGGTGCAGGAGGTGTTCGGCTGGACCGAGGTCCCCCGGCTGGCCAACGGCCGCGTGCCGGTGGTGCTGCACCTGCTGTCGCCGGCGGGCCGGCCGACGGCCGTGACCCAGGATCTCGGCTCCTTCTGGAAGAGCGGATACCCGCAGGTACGCGCCGAACTGCGGGGCCGCTATCCCCGCCATCCGTGGCCCGACGATCCGGCCACCGCCACTCCCACCCGGCGGACGTCGCCGCGCGGCCGGTGACCCGGGCACCGTCGGTCACGAAGTACGGCGGGTGATCGCGGGCTGATCGTGCCAGCGGGAGCCGATGACCTCCTCCGATTCCACGAGGGTGGCCGGAATGGAGTCGGACGTCTGCCTCAAGAGCCGGTCCGTGAGCGGTTGATATTTTCGTCGGTCGATACGTTGCGCTCGACGCCGCCTTGCTGGGGATCGCCGTCCACAACTTCACGTACGGCCGCCACCACCTCCGGCGCCCCCCCCGTTGACGGGGCAGGTCGATGTGGACCGCACGGGCTGGGCGACCAATTGCGATGGACATGTACCCGCAGTCGAAGATCAGAATCCCATAGATAGAGGTTGATGTGATGGGAGTACTCCCGTAATATGCGGGACACGGATGTTAGCGCTCACAACCGACAACCACACGTTTGTGCGGCGGGCAGTCCCACCAGGAGGATCTTCATGGCTAGATCCAGAGCGGCCAATGCCGGTTTGTTGGCGGTCGGCCTTGCGCTGCTGGCCTCGACGACGGTTGTCGTAGCGGTGCCGGCCGCTGCGGCTGCCGGCTGTTCGGTGAATTACGCCGTGTCGTCGCAGTGGCAGGGTGGATTCGCCGCCAACGTCACGATCACCAACCCGGGCGACCCGTTGACCAGTTGGACGTTGACATGGTCGTACGGCGCCGGGCAGACGGTCACCCAGGCGTGGAACGCGACGGTGACGCAGAGCGGTTCGGTGGTGACCGCGCGGAACATGAGCTACAACGGTTCCGTTCCGACCAACGGCACAATGTCGTTCGGCTTCAGCGGGGCGTGGACGAGCAGCAACCCGGCGCCAACAGGCTTCTCCCTGAACGGCGTGGCCTGCACCGGTGACACGGCGCCCACCACCCCACCGACATCGGGTCCCACGACGGGCCCGACCACCCCACCGCCGTCGGGCCCCACCACCGGTCCCACGACGGTCCCGACCACCCCACCGCCGGCCGCCTGCCCGCTGCCGTCGTCGTACCGGTGGTCGTCGACGGGCATGCTGGCGCAGCCGAAGTCGGGTTGGGTCTCCCTCAATCACTTCGCCGTCGCCCCGTACAACGGCAAGCACCTGGTCTACGCGTCGACCTTCTCGGGATCGTCGTACGGTTCGATGAACTTCAGCCCCTTCACGGACTGGTCGGAGATGGCCACGGCCAGCCAGAACGGGATGTCATTCGCCGCCGTCGCGCCCACCCTGTTCTATTTCGCCCCGCGCGACATCTGGGTGCTGGCCTACCAGTGGGGGCAGTGGCCCTTCCTCTACCGGACCTCGACCGACCCGACCAACCCGAACGGCTGGGGGCCGGCGCAGCCGCTCTTCACCGGCAGCATCTCCGGTTCCGGCACCGGCCCGATCGACCAGGCCCTCATCGCCGACGACCGGAACATGTACCTCTTCTTCGCCGGTGACAACGGCCGGATCTACCGGTCCAGCATGCCGATCGGAAACTTCCCGAGCAGCTTCGGCTCCGACTACACCACGATCATGACCGATTCGAGGGCCAGCCTGTTCGAGTCGGTGCAGGTCTACAAGGTCCAGGACCAGAACCGGTACCTCATGCTCGTCGAGGCGATCGGAGCGAACGGCCGCTACTTCCGTTCGTTCACGGCCACCAGCCTGGACGGCACCTGGACCCCGAACGCCGCGACCGAGAACAACCCGTTCGCCGGCAAGGCCAACAGCGGCGCTACCTGGACCAACGACATCGGCCACGGCGAGCTGATCCGCAGCAGCGCCGACCAGACCTTCACGGTCAACGCCTGCAATCTGCAACTGCTCTATCAGGGACGAGACCCCAAATCCGGCAATGATTACAATCCGCTTCCGTACCGGCCGGGTCTGCTGACCCTGCAACGCTGACGGCATTACGACAACATCCGGCCCGGTGTCCCTGACGCAGGGCCGGGTGGACCCGCGAGGGCGGGCTCGAAACAACGCCGAGCCCGCCCGAGCCAGCTGAGCGCCCCGCGGCCGTCCACGTCTTCTCCGACGATGGCTCGGCCGCCTGGCCACCACCGGCCCCGCCGGTCGGTACGACGACCTGGCGGTGGCCGGCTCGCCGTACCGGGTGCAGATCGGCCTGAGCGGGTCTGTTGCGTTGGGTGGGAAGCATGATCGACTCCAACGGCCTGCCCGCCAGCGCCGCATGTCGAAGCCCGGCCAAGACCGACAGCGAGTCGGACTGATCCCGCGGTGTCGGGTCACTCATCCATGCCTCTTCCAAACGTCATATATAAGCCTCATCCCGCTCAGCCTCGGCGAGGTCCGCCGTCTCCTGGCACACCTGATCACCACCACCCGACCGTTCGATTACACACATCGATGGTCACGATAGAGACGCCGGCACCAGTACCGTGCCGAACTGGCCCGCTACCAGCGAAGACACCGACTTCACCAGCTGCGGCTGAAGTACTAGGCGTCCAGAGGGCCCAGGAGCCAGTCTCCGGCGGAGTCGGGTGTTTCGTCGAAGTAGTAGGCGCGGATGGCCCGCAGTAGGTCGTCGGTGGTGATGTAGCCGTCGCCGTCGCGGTCCAGCCGGGTGAACGCGGCACGGGCATGGGCCTCGGGTAGGCCCATGAGCGCGCCGGTCCAGCGCACCTCGTCCTCGGCAGTCAGCCGACCGTCGTGGTCGGCGTCCGTGACGTCCATGATCGCGTCAAGGAACGGCCGGTAGCCGTCGTCGAACGCCGCCGGCGTCTCCAACAGGCCCGCGGCGAACGCGGCCTTGTACTCGGCCGCGCTGATCCGCCCGTCGCCGTCGGTGTCCGCGACCGTGACGAGATGCTCCCACACCCCGAGGCACAGCGTGGTAAGCCGCTGCTGGACCGTCGAGTCGGGGGCGTGGCCGAACTCCGCGCCGAGCCGGGAGGCGGCGGACGCGAAGTCGTCACGCTCGATGAAGCCGTCACCATCGACGTCGTACGTCCGGAAGCGACGCGCCAGCTTCCGGTCCAAGAAGTCGGAGATCTGCACGAGGATGCCCTCTCGTCCACGGATCGGCGCTTCGCACCCTACTCTCACTCGACGTCCGGTTACGCCGCGCGAAAGGTCCGGTCGACGACAGTCATCGTGCCGTGAACCCGATGCCGGGGCACCGGGCATGAATGAGTGGGGACACTGTGAGCTTCGGTGCGTCGCACGCCGGCCAACCAAGACCAACGCGCCCGGTACCCGATAGACCCCCTCCCCAGGAGAGTGGGCGATCAAGCGGTGAGACTCTGGTCGAGGACTCGATCCTGATCCGGGATTCGGCCTTGAACGTCCAATCGAGGATTCAGTGGCTCGATTCAGTCCTCATCGCCGTTCGCGTCGATTCCCGTCTTGGAGCGATTACGAGCCTTCATCCACGGCTGAACCGTTCGACGAAGCGTGCGGTGAACAGGTCGGCGCCCTTGCGTTGACAGACCGTTTCCGTCGTTGCCGGCGCGACGCCATCGAGCGTCGGTAGTTGGCCGACACCTCGACGCGGCCCGAGCGGAAGCAGGATCCTCTGCTGCGACGTTGGTGTGTAAACGGCTTTCGGCCGCTCGCCAGCGAGCTGGGCCTTGAGGTTCTCGGCCACGACCTGCGCCTGTTCCTGGGCATACGACGCCATCTTGGGGTCGGGGAGGTCGGCGATGTCGCCGAGGGCGTAGACGTGGTCGTACCCTTGCACGGTGAGCCGGTCGGTGACCGACACCGTCGCCCGCGTGGTCAGCGGCGTGAGCTTGCCGTCCGTCAGGTAGTCGCTGGTGATCCGCGCCCCGAACGCCTGGAACCAGATGTCCGCGCGGATCTCGTCGCCGGCGTCGGTGGTGGCGGTGAAGCGCCCGGCCCGACCGGCCTCGGTCGGGGGCGGGGCGGTCAGGGTGGCGCTCAGCAGCACGGTGATGCCGAGTTCGTCGAGCTGGCGGTGAAGCTCGGCGCGTACTTCGGGAAGGAAGCCGGGCAGGAGACTTTCGGCCTTACTGACGATGGTCACGTCCTTGTCCGGCCAGACCTCTTTGATCTCTCCCGCCAGTTCCAGCCCGACCGGGCCGGAGCCGAGGATCAGGACACGGCCGGTGCCGGCCAGCTCCTTGTGCGACTCGCGGAGATCATCGAGCGCCTCAGCGATGGTCGTGGCGGACTGCTTCGGCTTGGCGGGAAAGGGGTAGCCAGAGCCGGTCGCGAGAACCAGATAGTCGGCCTCGACCCGGTCGCCCGATGCGAGCGTCACCCCGGCCGGATCCGCCGAGGTGGCCCGGTCACGGATCACCCGGCCTCGCTCGAGCAAAGTGTCGAACGGGAAGAAGATGTTGGCTGCCCAGTCGGGTTGGGTCAGCGCCCGCAGCGACCCCGCCGCGTTGACAAACGCTTCCCGCGGGTCGATGAGGACGACGTCTCCGGCGAGATCCAGCGCCTTGGCGACCAGGGAGCCGCCGTATCCGCCGCCGACCACCGCAACCGTACGAGTCATTGCTGCACGCCCCAAGAATAGAAAGTTCGGCGACCGAACAGTAATAGTTCGGTCGCCGAACTTCAAGAGCGGCGCTCAGATCTCCATGAAGATCACCGACACGTTGTTGTCGTCGGCGACACGGCCGAGGAGAGCCGCGAGCGTCGCGCGCTCGTCCTCGGTCAACGAGGCCGCCAGCTGCTCAATCCGTCGCGACCCGTCGGTGTAGAACTTGTCGGCAACCTCGCGGCCGTATGACGTGAGCGCGACCGATACCGCCCGCGAGTCGCTGGGATCGACCTCGCGCCGCACCAGCCCGTTACGCTCCGCGTAATTGACCATGCCGGTGACCGTCGACTTGGCCAAGCCCATCACGGTACCGAGTTCACCCATGCCGCAGGGCCCCGGCCGCAGAACGCACAGAGACTGCCCCTGTTGGGGCGAGAAACCGAACTGCCGGCTGGCGTCGGTGTAGGCCGCATTCACCAGAAACGCAACCCGCGCCAGAGCGGTCGTAAGCCCCAGCCGACCTTCTCTTCTACCCACTTGACCAGCTTACGGCCCGCCGCGCTCCGCAGAAATTCTCAACCGGCCGCGCGGTGCGACACTGCGGGGCGGTCCCGATCATCGCCCGCGGCGAATGCACGATCGTTTCCTACGCCCCAGACACGAGTCCGAGTTTCCAGCCGAGGTTGTAGGCGTCCTGGATGGCGGTGTTCATGCCGTGGCCGCCGAACGGGCGCCCGCCGCCCCGCCGCCCTCGAATGTTTGCGATCACCGAGGCCGGACGCGAGGCGCTGCGCGACCTGCTGCTGTTGCCGCTCAAACCCCAGGCGGTCCGGGACGAGCGGGCCCTGCGCTTGTGCCTCGTCTCCGCACTCGACCCACGGCAGACCCGGGAAATCATGCTCGGCCGCCTCACCGAGAACGAAGCGCTCACCGCAGAGCTACGGGCCGTCGCCGAGGCCGCCGACCGCGCCGCTCGGACACGGGAGCAAGGAGATCGCCAAGAAGCACTACATCGAGATCCCGCGCTCACCCCGGACAGCTCCGACATACTCGAACAACTCGGCATTGGCCGAACGGCCCCCGACCCCGAGCGCCGTGATCACGGACCGCGCCGGGCCGCATAGCTGCGCACGCACGGCGTGCCGCAACAGGTCATCGAACTTGACCGTCCACCGGCGCTACCAGGGGGTTCTCGGGGAAGTTCAAATCAACATAGATAAACTTGAAGCCCTGACCAACGTTCCCGCTGGCCCGGGCTTCAGTCTTGCGCGCCCGAAGGGATTCGAGCCGCCAACCTTCTGATCCGCAGTCAGGGGCCCTTACAGAGAGCAACAAAGTGCGACGGCGTCCCGCGCCGTCCGTGGTCGGCGGCATGCGCATAGCGGGAAACCAGTTCGACCAGGCTGACGTCGTCCACGTACGGCAGCAGCTCACGCGCCGGCACCGGAGCGTCGCCCCACGACCAGACCTCGAATCTCACCTCGTCTAAAGGCACGGATCGCGTGTGACGCAGCCTGAAGACGCTCAGGCTCCACTGTGTGTCCTGCTACCTGGAGCAGCGGGAGACCGGCACGAGCAATAACGGATCTCGTCCGAGCGCGCTCGCGGGCACAATGAACGCCGTGCTCGCCGTCACCCGCGCCATGCTGGCATCGCTTGATTCGCTGCCGTACCGGACGCGGATGAGGCGCTTCGTGGAGTGGGCGCGTACCGCGTCCGACCGCTCCCAGGTCTGCGCCGATCTGCGCGAACAAGGCCCGCACGAGCGGTATCTGGCTCTGGTCGCCGCGATGGTGGCCCGGGACAGCGCCGGCATCGCCGCCGCGGTCGACGATCCGATGCCGTCGATCAGGGCAGCCGCGCTCACCGCCGCACTGCGCGCCGGCGTCCCGGTCGGTGGTCATGCCGATCGGCCGGCGGTGGAGCGGCGCCACGTCTACCGGTTGCTGCGCCGATGGCGCGCGGCGAGCGTCGCGGACGCTCTGATCGGTGAGGTCCGTGCGGCGTTCGGCGATGCGGAGGCCGCCGCGCTGCTGCCGGCCTGCAGCGCCGATACGGTACGCAGGTTGCTGCCGGACCTGGAGCACACGCTGAGTCTCGAGCGACTGGTCCGGTGGCACTCCGGCCCGCTGCTGGAGCGGGTCCGTGAGCGCCTGGCCACGGCTCCGTCAGAGCTGCGTACCCAGATCTGGGGTGAGGTCGCCGGCGCGGTGTTGCGCTGTGACCCGGCGCAGGCCCTCGACCTTCTTGACCGGTACGCACTCGAGGAGTCGTTGCCTGGCCCGCTGTCGGCGTACGGCGTGCTCGCCGCGCACGATGCAGGTCGCGTGGTCCGTCTGCTCACCGCACCCGCACGTGCGGGCTGGTTGCGACGGACGATGCTGCCGCCGGCCGTGTTGCGCCGCCTCGCGGTACTGCCTGTCGGCGAGCTCGCGCCGCTGGCCAGCCGGTTGCGGGAGCACAGTCGGGCGCTGGCGGCGCTGCTGGACGCCGCCGCGCCGGCCGGGCGCGGCGAACTGTACGACCGGGCCCTGGCCGACGCCGACACGGCGGTGCTGATACCGGCGGCCGAGGTCATGGACGTGCTACCGGCCGCGGTGCGCATCCGCGAGGCGACCCGGGTCCTGAGCCTGCCGAAGATCCGTGAGCGGGAGACCGAGGTGCGCGCCTGGAGTGCCTACCTGGCCTGGCCGGATGCGTCCGCGGCGCTGGATGTCGCGCTGCGCGCCGGTGACGCCGACGAGCGGGCGCACGGCTACACCCTGCTGGTCGAGGCCGCCCGCCGCTCCCGCGACCCGCAGGCGGTGGCGGAGGTGATCGGCCGGCTGGGCCGGCTGCGCAACGAGCAGGATCCGGTGCGCGCGGCCGCACTGACCGCCCTGGCAAAGGCCGCGTCGCTGCTCACCGCCGACACGGCGGCCGGGCTCACCCAGTTGACCACCGATGCGGTCGACGCCCGTGACGTGTCCGCGGCGACCACGACGGCGTTGAGCGCGCTGGCCGCCGATGTCCTGCAACACCACGTCGCCGTACCGCCGCTGCGGGAGTGGGCACTGCTCACGATCGACCTGATGAGCACCGGTGCCCATCTGCCAGTGCTGCGCCGCTTCGACTCGGTTCTGCGCCGTGGGCAGGAGGAAATCGTCTTCCAGCGGCTGCGCGGCTGGGTCGAAGCGGGCATCGACCGTGGCCGGTACGGTCCCCTGTTCGCGCTCACCTGGGCGCTCGGCAAGCGGGCCTGGCGGCTACCGCCGCTGCACGACTTGCTGCGCCGGGCGACCGGGCCGCACACGCTGCCATCGGTGGCCCGCACCGCGATCGGGCTGTGGCTCGACGACCCGCGCACCCGCTCCGACCGGGTCGCCGAGGTGCTGGCCACCGACGCCTCGGCGGTGACGATTCACGAGGTGTGGGCGACGCTGTGCACCTCCCGCACCGATCTGCTCGACCGGGTACTGGAGGAGAGCCCACGCGGTCGGTTCATCGAAGCGGGAGTGCGCTGGGTGCCCGGCTGGGCGCCGCGCCCCGAGCGGTGGCTGCCCCGCCAGCAGGCCCGCTTCGTCCACCTGCAGGACCTGATCACCGCGGACACCGGGCAGGGAGTGTGGCAGCGCGCATCGGCGATTCGGGCCGCCGCACCCGTTCCCGGTGTCGGCCGCGACCTGGTACTGCGCCACCTCGACGCCCCCGAGGTGGTGATCGCCGAGGCGGCGCTGGCGTCGTTGGTCTGGACCGACCGGCCTGCCGAGGCACTGCCGACGCTGCTGCGCTACGCCGACAGCGACCGGGCGCGGGTCGCGCTGTACGCGGCCGGGCGGGCCGCCCAGTACGTAGCTCCATCCCGGCTGCCGGGGATGCTCGGCGAGGTGCTGACCGGCCCAGCGAAGATCACCAGTCGGAAGGAGGCCGCCCGGCTGCTGGCCCGCTACGGACCACCGCAGGTGATGGGCACGCTACTGAAGGTGTACACGGACCCGCACGTGCATCGCGACCTGCGCGCGGCGATCGTCTCCGCCGCACGGCAACGGCTGCACACCCAGACGAGCTGGACGATCCTGCGGACCGCGCTCGCCGGCAGCCGCGAGGAGCACCGGGCAGTCCTGGCCACGTACCCGTACACCATCCCCGAAAGGCACCGCCCCCGCTACAGCGACCTCATCATCGACGCCTGCCGCGCCGCCGACCGGGAGGTCAGACGCGCCGCCTTCGGCCAGCTCGGACAATGGGCGCCCTGGCTCACCGGAGCCACCGACCTGGTCGTGGACCGGCTCACCGACCTCGGCGAGACGATGGCCCACATCGAGGTCGCCAACCTGTTGAACGCCGGCGGTGACACGACGCTCGGCCTCGCGCTGACCCGGCTCGCAGACCGCGACGCCGTCGACGACCATCCCGGCGACCCCGTCGCCGACCGGCCGGCCCGGCGCCGCATCACTCTGCTCGCACGCGGCGCCGCCACCCGGTCCCACAGCCGCCCGGTCGACGCTGACCGGACCGGACTGGTAGAGGCGGCGCGGTGGCTCGCCGGGCAGCAAGCCTTCACCGCTGCCGCCACCAGGCTGCTGGTCGAACTCGGACGGCTGGACAACCTCGATGAGATCGCCGACCTGTGTGAGGGCCGGCCCGTCCTCGCGATCCGCACCGCCGAGAACGTCGCCGACCGGCTACGCAGTCTCCGCGAGCAGCCCGACCCGGCCGTCCTCACCGCCACGATCGGCCGCCTGGCGCACCGCGGCGACCTCGCCGGAGGGCTGTTCGCCGTGGCGCTGGTCCGGCACGGCGCCGGATTCGGATGGAAAACGCCCTGGCGGGACCTGCTGATCGGACTACGCCGACACCCCGACACCGATGTACGCGACGAGGCCTACAACATCGACATGAGCTGAACACCACGCAGCCCGGCCAGTCTTCCACCGGGCACTGACCACGCAGAAGATAACGCCTAACAAGGTGGTCACCGACGCGATCAGGTCTGGGCAACCCTCACACTCACGCGTGGGTTCGAGGGTCCGGATCACGGCGCTAACGCCGATCGGCACCGACGACGGTAGCCACGCGTACGATCGCCTCATTCGGGAACCGGAACCCGACGAACGCCGACGACGGCCGAGACCAGGACCGAACACCTGATGACAACCCCACTGGGCAAGCCGAAGTCGATCATGCTTTAGCCCAGCGCAACAGACCCCGCGCTGCCGGTACCTGGGTCGCCGCCGTCGCGCCGTCGTTATCGGCCGTCCGAGCCCATCAACTGGCCGACCATGTACGCGAATACGTTCTCGCCGGTCGGCGACTCGGCGCCACCGACGCCGAGCTGATCGGGGCCGTCATCGAGGCCCTTCGTTCGCGACCCGGTGCCGTGAACCCGATGCAGGGCATCGGGCATGAGTAAGTGTGGACACTGTGAGCTTCGGTGCGTCGCACGCCGGCCAGCCGCGCCTGGTACCCGATAGCCCCCCTCTCCAGGAGGGTGGGCGATCGAGCGTGGCCGCTCTGGTGGAGGACTCGATCCTGATCCAGGATTCGATCCTCGTTCCCGAGCGATTCGGGCTGTTGTTCGACCGGCATGCCGCCGCGGTCCACCGTTACCTCGCCCGACGGATCGGCCCACAGGCGGACGATGTGCTGGCCGAGACGTTCCTGGTCGCTTTCCGCCGGCGCGCGGCCTACCAGCCGCTGCGCGTCGATGTGCGGCCGTGGCTGTTCGGCATCGCGACGAATCTGCTGCACCGGCACGTACGGCAGGAGCAACGACGGTACCGGGCTTTGGCCCGCGTTCCGATGGGCGCCGAGGTGGATCCATCGCCGGCCGACGGGGCCGCCGGCCGGGTTGACGCCCGAGCGGTGCGCCGTGAGCTGGCTTCGGCACTGGCCGCCCTCAAGCGCGCCGACCGGGACGTGCTGCTGCTGACGGCGTGGGCCGACCTCACGTACGCCGAGATCGCGGTCGCACTCGACATCCCGGTCGGCACCGTCCGTTCCCGACTCCATCGGGCACGCCGCTTGACCCGCGCCGCATTGAACCAGGCAGGAATCACGGAGGAACTCTCATGAACGACATCAGGATGCTCCGCGAGTACGGGCCCGACGCCCCCGCCCCGTCCACGGCCACGCTGGCCGACGCCCGCACCCGCCTCATGGCCGAGGCCACCGCCGAACCGAGTCCCCGACCGGCGCTCCTGGTACGGGCCGGCGACCTGACCGGACGCCTGCGCGGCCGGGCCCGTCTGCTCGCCACCGCCGCGGCAGTGACCATGGCCGCCGCAGCGACCCTGGCCGTTCTCGCGCCGTCACCTCAACCGCCCAGCCGGCCATCGACCGAGGTATCACTCGTCGCCTTCACCACGCCCGTATTCCCCATCGCTCTGCACCCCACGCCGCCCGCCCTGTCCGCCCCGTCATTCACCGGCGACACGGACACATGGACCGCGGTGTACCGGTCCACCGACCAGGGCAACGACGTCTATCTCACCGTCCACTCCGCGCCCGCCAAGTCAGGCATCCCGTGCGTGACCACCGCCATCGCCGGCAAACCAGGCGACCTGTGCAGCTGGGCCCCCACCAGCGGGGCGGAGCGTTGGGTGACCCTGAGCTGGGAGCGCGGCCCGGGGCAGTGGGTCGAGATCACCGGCAACGGCCGATACGCCACCGAGGAAAGCGTGCGCGCGCTGGCCGCCATCATCGTCGACGAACCCCAGCCGATGCCCCTTCAGCTGCACCTGGCCCCGGCCGGTTGGACACTGGACGCGTTCAAGGGAGACTCGATCATCACCCTGCGAAACCCGGCCGACCCCCGGCTCGGCCTCAGCGTTCAGGCCATCCCCCAGGTGGACCCCGACGTCCTCCACAACACGCAGGGCGCCCGGCACGCCAGCACCGTCCAGATCAACGGCCAACCCGCCCAACTCATCCGGACCGAGGACGAGTGGTTCCTCCAGGCTCCCCTGCCCGACGGCACAGCCTTCAACCTGCAGGCACCCCTACTCCTCACCCAGGCGCAGATCATCACCATCGGGGAGCAGGTCAGCCGGTCCTAGATAGTGGAGAAGATCTACATGTCCGCTCAGGGTGCCCTGCAAGGCTGCCCGATATTTGTCGGCGTAACAGACCCGCTCGAGACCGACAACATCAAACGACAGCTGCTTCAGATCTCGGTCGCGGACGACCAGATCAGGCAGGTGCGGCACTTCAACCGAGGTGTCTGCCCAGCATGCTTGCACCTCGAGGGAACCAAGAAATTAGGACTATCTAAGGAGCATGGGAGCGAGCAACCTTCAGAATGCGTAGCCAGCTGCGATGACTAGTGCCCCGTCTTTGAATGTTGATCGTGTAATCCGTCGGTTCTGAGGACGGATCGGGCAGGCTGTCTCCCGAGGGTTTCGGTGGGAGGTGGTGGCCGGTGGGCAGGCG